>NZ_MTCA01000173.1:0-6545 GCF_002150205.1 Flavobacterium sp. FPG59
ACTTTATTGTACAATTTATTATAACGCGTTTGGTCGTTAATATTAGAATTAAGAAACGACTCCCCAAAACGATCAACAGTTGAAGAACCAACCGTTGAGGAAACAGTGCGCTGATTGAACTCAAAAAATTTATTCTCATAATTAACTTGATGCGAAACATACAAATTTGTATTCCCTTTATTTGGATTTATTCTGAAATTATGATCCAGAAAAATTCTTTTACCTTTTAGGAAAGATTTGGCGTCTGTAAAATACACTTCAAAACGTTGTCTATTATTAAAGCTTGCATTTTCGCTTTCAAAATCTTCAATAGTAGTAATACCACCATTCTCTTCATTTAAAATGTCTTGAAAAGTATAATGTGCCTTTGCAAAATAACGCTTGTCTTTAGTATTATAGCTAGTAGTAAACCTAAAATTACCTGTACTAGATAATTGGTTCAAATATTCCCCCTCAGAGCGAAGGCCTTTATATGCAATAGAAAAATTAAGATTTTCTGACGTATTTAAAGTAATAAAAGCATCTACAGATTGACCTCTATTTATGGTAGTTTTAAAATACAACTCAGTAACAGGTGTTGCAACCGAATAGTAACGTAAATGTTGTGCTTCAAGAAAATTAAAATGCTTGGCTTTGAAACCAAACTCAGGTAATGGATTGTACTCTCTTAGACTATACTGTAAAGTATTATAGGTTTGACCATCATTAGCAAATGGAAGTAAACCAAAAATATCTTTTCGTAAATAATTATGACTGTACTCTTTTTGAATGGTCAAAGAAGTGTCTATATAAGTAGTATCATTATCAAGTGTGATTACTTTATAAAGATCAATAGATGCTACTTTTTTGTTTTTAAGTGAATCCGGAATTCTTATTGATTTCGGTTTTTGTACAATAGATTCATTTTTTGATTGTGCAAAAAATAAAAAAGGGCATAACAATATGATATAAAGAAAGAAAAGACATTTTTGCATGGATGAGAATTAAGAATTAAAACCAATCAGCTACAAATGTAGATTATAAAAAAGAAGAAAAAAAGAAAAAAAAAAGTTTAGATATTTATGCAAAATAAGTTTTAAAAAAAAAGAGTGTTTTGTATGACACAAAACACTCTTTTTAGAATATAAATGAAATTATTATGGATTGATTTCAAAAGCTGTAACTTCTGTACAATCGTAAGCACCAGTACCAGATGCATGTTTAATAATAGAACAGTCTAATCTATAACTTCCCTCGTAAGTTCCATCTGCTTGACCATCACAATAAAGATCTTCCATAATAAGAGTATACTTACCGTTTGGTAAATTAATGTTATGAGTATAAACTTTACCTCTACTAGTTGTAGATGAAGCTGGTCCATATGTACCTGCAGGGATTGAAGCAACAACTACACCCAAAGCATTTTTAATTTTCCATGAAGTTTCTTCTGGATACGCATCTGTAGTTACAGTCAAAACAACATTATTACAAACAACTTTTCTATTATAATTGATCGTTGCTACATCATTAAAAGCTGATCCGCCTTCGGGAGCAACTAACTTAACAAGTAAAGAATAAGCTATACCATCTGCTAAAGATGTTGTGTTCAAATCTACTACCAAAGTTCCTTCATAAGAACCTGCAGGTATAGTAGCAACTCCTATCTTATAAGAAGCAGCAGCACCCGTAGACTTTGCATCAGCAACAGCTTGAAAAGTTCTAGCTGAAGTTGACAATGTAGTTACAGATACAGGAATCGTGACCTTACTTCCTTCTGGCGGTACAGTAATGTTATAACTTCTGGTAGTAAACTGAATACCTTGTTGACCGTTCACGTTATCAAACTGAACAGTCTCTTTATCACAACTCGCAAATAACCCAATAGCCAAGGCAAATGCAGTGATTTTTAAAATATACTTTTTCATGATTAATTGAATTAATTAGTTATTGTAACCTGGATTTTGTTGATCTTTAATTCCTGTATTTGCCGATATTTCAGTGAAAGGGATTGGCATTGTAAATCTATAATCATTACTAGGAATAGAACAAGCGTTGAAAATTGAACAATCTTCTGGTGCTCTATCAATGGTAACACCTGCTTTCACACCTAAACGTTTTAGATCTAAATAACGATGACCTTCAAAACACAATTCAATTCTACGTTGATTTAATATTTGAGCAAAAGCAGCTTGTTTGTTAGCTGGCACAGGAATAACAGGAGCAGTACCTGCAACAAAACGTGCATTAGTAACGGCTTGTAATTGTGCAGCTACTCCAACAAAATTTTCAGCTTCTGCTAGCGCTTCAGCTTTTAAGAAATACATTTCAGCAGTTCTAAAAATCTTAACATCATTTAATTGAACAATACCTCCTGAACCAGGATATTTTCCAATAACAATTCTTCCGCCCGCTGGATCTGAAGATGGACTTAAGAAAGCACGTCTTCTGATATCATTAGTATTGTTCAATAAATTGTACAAACGAGTACTCATTTCATAAAAAGGAGAACCATTTACTGTACTATTCACTGATGCCCAAATTGAATTTATTGTACCGTTTCCAGGAACACGTTCCAATTTAAAAATAACTTCATTCTGAGTTGCAGTAGGGATAGCAACATCTGTCCATATATTCAAATACAATGAAGTTGCTTCCGTTGCCACAGTTGCAGATCTTGGTGTCAATGGGTATTTTGTAATCAATTCGTCAGCAAATGCAGTAACTTCGGTATATTTTCCTCTGTAAGCAGCCATTCTTGCTTTAAATGCTTTCACAAAATCTGTAGATATAAAAGTACGTGTAGTATTAGCATTAGAAGTTGCGCTCAATGAAGATGCAAAATTTAGATCTGAATTAATCAAAGCAAAAACTTCACCATTTGTGTTTCTAGGCAGTTGATCTAATACAGTAGGTACGAAATCCATTTTTATAACACCCAAAGCTGAATCACTAGTCAAATCAGTTGAAAAATGACTTAACAATACAAAATGACCCCATGCTCTCAAAATATGTGCCTGAGCCAAAATGTCATTGTACTGAGCTTGATTAGCTGCTGTAGGTATTACAGCTTTAGCACCTGCTATAACTCTATTTGCTCTATTGATCAATGAATAGTTTGAATTCCAAATAGCTGCGGCATCAGCAGAAGCGGCATTCAAATTAAAAACATATTCTCCACCATTTAAACCTTGACCACCATTTGCAAAACCAATGGCAACTTCATCTGTAAATACGGTACTAAAAGCGATTGGACTTTCACCTGAAACGGCAGAATAAACACCATTAAGTCCAAACTGCAAATCATTAACAGTTTGAAATGTAACATCAGGTCCTAATTCACCTGGTTGAATAATCTCTAGTGCATCCTCACAAGATGAAAAGAGTGTCAACATTAATGCTATTAAAATAAAATTAATCTTTTTCATATCTTTTTTTATTAAAATTCTAATTGTAATCCTACAGAATATATTTTTGGTGTAGGGTATTGGTACTGATCAGCAGTACGTGGGCTCTCTGCATCCCATCCTCTCCATTTACTAAATGTTACTAAGTTCTCACCTTGAACAAACATTCTTACAGATTTGAAAGGTGTCTTTTCTATAAGTTTTTTAGGCACATCATATCCAAATGAAGCGAATCTTAATCTAACATAAGAAGCATCTACTAAATATCTATCAGAATTGTTTTGAGCTGCATAATTTGTAGCTCTCAAAGATGGTATATCAGTAACTCTATTTGTAGGTGTCCAAGCATTCAACAAATCTGCAGACACATTGAATACACCAATGTTGTTAGTTGGATTTTGCAATCCTTGTAAATCAAAGTCAATTCTGTAAACTTCAGCAGCAAAAGAGAAATTTGTATCAAAATAGAAACCTTTGTACTTTGTATTGAAACCAAATCCTCCTTGATACAAAGGAATACGAGATTTTCCAGTAAGAACTCTGTCACCTGTAATGTTTGGATTTTCAGTTACTTGTCCTGATGCAGTCAAAAACAATAAGTTCCCATTTGCAGGATTCACACCAGCATATCTAGTTAAGAAAAATTCATCAATAGTTCTACCTTCTTGAATAACAGTTGTACCATTATCAATAACCCCTGTAGTTCCAGCAACATCTAAAATTGTATTTTTGTTATATGATCCATTGAAATTTAATGTCATAGTGAAATCACCCAAATCTTTAGCCTTAATAAGGTCATAATTCAATGTTGCCTCAACTCCCTCATTTTTAAGAGATCCAAAGTTTTTGTTGATAGCTGTAATAGCATTTATACTTGAAAGAGGTACACCTAAAAATAAATCCGTAGTTTTTTTACGATACACATCAAAAGAACCTCTCAATCTACCTTTGAAAACCTCAAAATCAACACCTACGTTAGCCTGAGCAGTAGTCTCCCATTGCAAATCTGGCACTCCAAGTCTATTCAAAACAAAAGATTGAGAACCATTATACCCAGTTGCACTAGCGTACAATTCACGAGTATTATTCAAAGCGCCATAAACCGCATTTATAATATCTTGATTACCAGAAGTACCATAAGAACCTCTTAATTTTAATCCGCTGAAAACAGACCCTTGCATGAAAGCTTCTTTGTCAATGTTCCAACGTCCGCTTAAAGAGTAAAAAGTACCCCATCTGTAGTCTTTATCAAATCTTGATGATGCATCTCTACGAATAGTAGCTCCAAAACCATATTTGCTATCGTAATCGTAATCAAGAGTAGCAAAATAAGAAAACAAACCTGTTATTGCTTTCGAAGCAGAAACCAATGGAACATTTCTATCATCAGTTGTTCCATCAAGAATATACCCTGTACCAGCTCCTGGAGAAGTAGTTTTTGGGTTTAAACCTCTTTGTGTGAATGTAAATGCATTTCTGTTAGATTTGATATACTCTAAGTAAGCACCTGCATTTACAGTATGTTTTTCATTAAAAGAACGGCTATAATTTAAACGTGTTGTAGATGACAACGCTAAATCCCTTGAAAAAAATTGATTTTCAGAATCTTGTGCAAATGCTGTAGCAGGAAATAATAATGTATTAAAACCTGTTGGACTTTGCCACGTATACGAATTCTCTTGTGTATAATCCAAAGACAAAGCAGTACCTAAAGTCAAATCACTAGTGATTTTATAAGAACCATCTAGATTGATAAGTCCTTTTAATTCATCTAATCTATTTTCAAATTGTTTTAACTTATCAATTAAAAACAATGGAGTTAACAACAATGTACCGCCTTGAGCGTTATAATCCGCTAATAATTGTTGACTAGTACTGTATTCGTTTGGCGAAATGTAAGGAGCACTATTATTAGCACCTAAAACATAGTTTTGATTTACCCCACCTGTACCAATTGAATTTGCTTCGTTTCTTCTTGAAAAGTTAATAGATGTTGTAGTTGCGTAAGCAAACTTATCGTTATTAGATTTTCCTGTAAGGTTACTTCTAAAGCTGAATCTTTTTAAATCAGTTCCCTTTAAAATACCTTGTTGATCAAAATAACCTAATGATGTAAATGCAGTAGAATTTTTACCTCCACCTGATAAACTAACTACATGATTTTGAGTTACACCTGTTCTAAAGAAATATTTATTCCAGTTCGTGTTTGGAGCAGCTGCAATTTGTGCATCTGTCATTGGTCCACCATTAGGACCTCTTGTAAATCCTCTACCTCTACCAAATGCACGTTCTGTTGTAAGAAGCTCTTGTGCATTCATCAAGTTGTAATCTGTTTTCTGCAAAGTAGAAAAACCAGTTGTAGATGTGTATTTAACACTTAAAGGTGAATCAAAACTTCCTTTTTTAGTCTTAACGATGATAACACCATTTGCACCTCTATTACCGTAAATAGATGTAGCTCCTGCATCTTTTAATACAGACACAGATTCAATATCATCTGGGTTGATACTTCTAAAGTTATCATTATTCAATGGAATACCATCAATAACGAATAAAGGCTCAACTTTACCATTGATAGAACCTGTTCCTCTAATAATAACTTGGCTATTACCCCCTGGCTGACCTGTTCCTGAAGTAATATTCAAACCTGCAACTTGTGCTTGTAATGTTTGAATAAAAGAAGCATTTGGTCTTCCTTCAATAGTTTGTGCACTTACTGTAACCGAAGCAACATTTGATTTCGCTTTAGTTTTTGTAACATTATACCCTTCTACAATAACATTTTCTAACACCATGTTATCATCTTCTAATTGCACATTTACTCTAGATTGACCACCTACAACAACTGTAACAGTCTTAGAGCCTACAATAGAAAAAACTAATCTTTCACCAACAGAAGCTTTAATAGCATAACCTCCGTTAAAATCAGTTTGAACACCGCGTTTTGTACCTTGTACAACAACATTTACCCCTGGCATAGTCATTTTATCGGACTTTGATGTAACAGTACCCGAAACAGTTTTCTCTTGCGCAAAGGAAAACTGAATAAAGAACGCTAAACATAGCGTCATAATCCAAGTAAACTTTGATTTCATAAATTTTTTTTTTGAGTTTGTTAAAAGACAAAACTATTAATTAATTATTAATTAACAAACTTTTAAT
>NZ_MTCA01000045.1:0-20112 GCF_002150205.1 Flavobacterium sp. FPG59
GAGTATTATTTTTGAAAATCAAATTATTAATCTAATTTGCTACACTTAATAGAGTGTTAAATGTTAAATTTTGATGTTTTATTAGTTTTATTAACCAAATACCGCATAGATTACATGAGAAAGAACTTTACTTTAGTATTAATTTTATCCTTCATTTTTGCTGGATATGCCCAAAAAGAACAAATCAAAGAGGCGCAATTAGAGTTTAAGAACGGAAACTCTCAGGGAGCATTATCTATTTTAAAAAAATCGCAATATTTAATAAATAACGCTATTGCCGATGATAAGTCAGAGTTTTATAAACTAAAAGCTGAAATTTATAAAAGTTTAGCGGATCAAAAAATTGAACCAGCTACAAACCTTTCTGCTGCAGTAGCTACTTATAAGGAACTGATTGAGGAGGAAGACCGTATTGAAACCTATAAATACTCTGTTAAAGCCCGCGAAGCAATTAAGTTAATTAAAGATCAGGTTCAAGGTAATGCTATTGCTGATTTAAAAGTAAATAACTATGGTGAAGGAGCGAAAAAAATGTACTCTTTGTATGAGATAGACAAAAAAGATACGCTTAACTTATACCTTTCTACTTCTTATTTTATGAAGGTAAATGATTATGACTCTGCCTTACGAAATTATAAAGAGTTAAATAAACTCAATTATACGGGTAGAGTTATGGAATATTATGCTGTTAATAAAAAATCTAAAGTTGAAGAATTGTATTTAACAGCAGCCGATAGAGACACAAATGTAAAAGCAGGAATTGCAGAAAACCCTAGAAATGTTATGGCTGCTTCTAAGAAAAGTGAGATTCTTTTAAATATGGGTTTTATTTACAGAGAAAAAAAAGATTTAGCTGCAGCCGAAAACTGTTACAAGCAGCTCATTGCTTATAGTCCTAATTCAGTTGATGGATATTTAGAAATGGCTTATTTAAGTTTAGACAAGAAAAAAGTAATTAGCGAGCAAATGAGTGTATTAGGAACTTCTAAAGAAGAAATGCTTACCTATGATAATTTAAAAGTTAAAATGGATGATATTGTAAAAGGCGCTATTAAGTATCTTGAAAAAGCTAATGCCTTACAGCCTAGTGATAAAACGGTTTCTGATTTGTTATTAAAATTATACCGATCCATGGATTTAATTGCGGAATATAATGCTTTAAAAGCCAAAACAAATTAACAAATTCTAAATAAATCTATTATAGCCCTGTAAAATAATTTACAGGGTTTTTTGTATTATACCATATCATTAGGTTGTACCCAATTATCAAAATCCTCTGGTGTTACATATCCTAGACGTTCTGCTTCGTATTTTAAAGTGGTACCATTTTTATGAGCATTTTGAGCTATTTCTGCTGATTTATAATATCCTATTTTGGGGTTCAAGGCAGTGACTAACATTAATGAGTTATCCAGTAGCTCTTTAATTCTAGTATGATTTGGTTCTATTCCTTGGGCACAATGAAGATCAAATGACAAGCATGCATCACCAAGAAGTCTTGCTGATTGTAAAAAATTGGATGCTATAAGTGGTTTAAATACATTCAATTCATAATGTCCTTGCATTCCACCTACAGTAATTGCGACATCATTTCCTATTACTTGTGCACATACCATGGTCAATGCTTCACATTGCGTTGGATTTATTTTGCCAGGCATTATAGATGAACCAGGTTCGTTTTCAGGAATGAGGATTTCATTAATTCCAGATCGTGGTCCAGAGGACAGCATGCGGATATCATTTGCAATTTTATTTAGAGAAACGGCCAATTGTTTTAAAGCGCCATGACTCTCAACAATAGCGTCATGAGCAGCTAAGGCTTCAAACTTATTTTCGGCAGTAATAAATGGGTGTCCGGTAAACTCAGCAATGTATTGAGCAACTTTCACGGCATATCCTTTTGGAGCGTTCAAACCTGTTCCTACAGCAGTCCCTCCAAGTGCTATTTCAGATAAATGTGGTAGTGAATTTTTTAAAGCTTTCAAACCATAACTCAATTGGGCTACATATCCTGATATTTCTTGTCCTAGTGTTATAGGCGTAGCATCCATCATGTGTGTACGACCTATTTTTACAACATTATTAAATTTAATTGCTTTTTTATGTAGTGTATCTCTTAATTTTTCAATATTTGGAATAGTACTTTCAACTATTATTTTGTAGGCAGCAATGTGCATTGCCGTTGGAAATGTATCGTTTGATGATTGTGATTTATTTACGTCATCATTTGCATTAATAAATTGATTTTCACCTATTTCTAAACCTTTAAGAATTTGAACTCTATTTGCAATAACTTCATTTACATTCATATTGCTTTGAGTTCCTGACCCAGTTTGCCAAATGACTAGTGGAAACTGATCGTTAAGCTTTCCCTCTAAAATTTCATTACAAACCAGAGCAATGCAATCTCGTTTTTCCTCTGATAGAATTTTTAAATCACAATTGGTGTATGCAGCCGCTTTTTTTAAGTATGCAAAACCATATATGATTTCTTTTGGCATAGATGCTGGTTCACCAATTTGGAAGTTATTTCTAGAACGTTCTGTTTGTGCTCCCCAATATTTATCTATTGGTACACGTACTTCGCCTAATGTATCTTTTTCTATTCTATACTTCATTTTAAATGGAATTATTAATTGGAGGGAAATGGTTACTAATTCATAAAATTATTAGGGATCACTATTTGATCTATAGATTTTCGTAGTTCTGTAATTTAAGAATAATTAATATTATAACAAGCAGATGCTTAGTTTTTGTGTTTTTTTATTGCTACCAAAAATAATTAGAGTTATATTTGTGGCTACATTCAAAATTCCGGAAAACATGTTTGAATTTTCACAGTATTTAGGCTTTTTACTTTTCTTAACCATCCTAACAATGGGATTTTGGTTAATGTTTTTTCTAGTTGGTTTCGTATCCTATTGGGTTGGCGGTGCAAGTTGGGAAGCATACAAAGAAAAGAAAGCAAAAAAGAAGCAAGAGCAATCAGTTTAAGCTTTTTAGATTTATAAAAGAACTCATTTTTATGAGTTCTTTTTTTTTGATTTAAATGTATAAAAAAAGGACTCATTTTACATGAGTCCTTTTCTTTTATCCTTGATAATCTCCTTCGTTATCATTTTGCATTTTACGAGTTGGTTTTTCTCTTTCGTTTTTAGGTTTGTTAAAACGATATGTAAATGATACGTTTATCTGTCTCACTCTCCACTGCATTTCACTGTAAGAATTTGCAAATTGCGGCAAGAACGTTTCCATGATTCTTTTTCTAGAATTAAAAACGTCACTTACGTTAAAGGATACAGTTCCTTTATCTTTCATTACATCTTTACTAAATGCTAAGTTTGCTGCAAATACACCCAAACTTCTTCCTTGTGCATTATCTTGAGGGCCATTATATGTGGCATTTGTTTGCCAGTCAATTTTGTATGGCAATGTTATTTTTGAGGTGATTCTAGTAAACCAAGAAGTAGCAATGTTATTAAAATCTTGTATTACTTTTTCGTTTTTAAAATTGGTGTACTCGTTTATTCCTTGCGTTTCATTTCTAAAGAAATTAAAGTTACCGTTCAATTTCCACCATTTGTAAGGAGAATAGTTAAGTGTGAATTCAAAACCAGCTCTGTATTCTGTAGCTAAATTAATAGGCGAGCTAATTGTAATAGGAATTCCATTTACAAAATCTCCAGATTCTCTTCTAGCAAATTGAAAAACATCAGTTGTTTTGTTTACATATAAAGATGTGTTAAAAGTTAGTTTTTCCCATCTTCTGATGTATCCAAAATCAATAGCATCTGTAAAAGCAGGATCTAAATCTGGATTACCCACAAAGATGTTGATGTTACTAGATAAGTTGCTGAATGGGTTTAACATTCTTCCTCTTGGTCTTTGTATTCTTCGGCTATAGCTTACAGATGCGCTACTTGCATCAGAGATTTCATAAGTAAAGAAAGCACTCGGGAAAAAGTTATTGTACTTTTTAGTATTAAAATCGTTAGTAGCAAGCTGATTTATATTGATATTTGAATCTTCAAAACGCAAACCAAAAAGTGCTGAAAATTTTGATTTTTTAAAACCATATTGCGTGTATAAGGCATTTACCTTCTCTTTGTATTCTAATGTGTTTGTAAAGTTATTATTGATTACACCATTATTGTCAACTCTAAAATCTGTTAGTAGTTCTAAGAATTCTCCACGATATCCAGCTTCAAATTGACTTGATTTACCAAAAGGAAGTACATAATCTAACTGAACTAAATTACGGTTTTGTGACTGATTGTTACGGGTAATATCTAGTTGTGTCGTATTAGAATTGCTACGATTATCAGTAATTAATGCATCATTAAATTCATCGCTAATAGAAAAAGATCCATCAACTGTAAGTTTGTGACCATCTTTTTTGAATTTCTTGATATAATTTGTAGCAAATTCAACATTCTCACTGTCGCTATTTTCTAAATTGATACGAGTTCTTCTATAATCAAAACTGCGATCAGCATTAATGTAATCTTGAAAAACGTTGTCAATATTGTTACCGTTACTTTTTCTATAATTAATACTGTTGGTCCATGAAGCGGTTTCACTTAAATACCATTCCATTCCAAAATTACCGTTGTATCCTTTACTGAATCGGTCATTTTCACGAGATTCATTTACGGCATTAGTAACTTCATTATTATCATTTAGATAATCAGTATTGGTAAAAGCATTTCCTGGATTGTTACGATCATTGTAACCTTGAGTTGTAAAAAGATTAAAGTTTTTTGATTTGTAGTTTAAGGTTCCACTCAAACCATAATTTTCAGGATAACCAGTAGACGCAATTATAGTTCCATTCAAACCTTGATTTTTTCCTTTTTTAAGGATAATGTTTAGTAAACCTCCACCACCTTCCGCATCATATCGTGCAGATGGATTTGTGATTACTTCTACTTTTTCAATGGCATCAGCTGGAATTAGTCGTAATGCTTCAGAGATATTAATTGCGTTTGAGGGTCTACCATCAATTAAAACTCTTACGTTGTCATTTCCTCTTAAACTCACATTTCCTTCAACATCTACAGACACTGACGGGATGTTATCTAATACATCACTTACGGTTCCACCTTTTACCATAAGATCACTACCAACATTGTAAACTTTTTTGTCAAGTTTGATTTCAACGGTAGTTTTCTCTGCTCTTACAATAACTTCATTCAATTGTGCCGCATCTTCTTCTAATCCTATAACTCCAAGATTAGTACTTTTTGTTAAGTTTTTTTGTTTGATATCATTTCCTTTAAAAGATATAAACTCAATTTTGATGTCATACGTACCCGGTTTTACCTCAACATCAAAATCTCCAGTTGCATTAGTAATTCCTCCGGCTACGGGTTTTGGATTATTAGGTAATGAAAAAGTGATGGTTGCATACTCTAATGGTTGTTTGCTTATTTTTTCAATAACTTTTCCAGTTATTTTAATTTTAGGAATTCCTCCACCGGGTTGCGCAAATCCTGTTATTGCTATTAAAAAAAAGGCAAGAATTAAAAAAGGTTTGATTAATTTCATTATTGTTTACTTTAGTTTTTTTCATTAGACGCACAAACCTTGAATTAGTTTAATAGGGTAAATCATAAATAAATGTTAAGACTGAGATTTGTCTATTTCAAAAATTTCTCTACAGATTCAGAATCTCTTCCTATTATTGCTTTTTCACCATCAATTACAATTGGTCTTTGCATTAAAATTGGATTTTCGGCAATAATATTTAATATTTCTTGATCATTTAAGATTTTGTTTTTAAAGTTTTCTATCCAAAGTTTTTCTTTTGTGCGTACTAAATCCATTGGTTTTATGTTTAGTTTGCTTACAATTGTTGTTAATTCGTCAATAGATAAGGCGTGAAGCAAGTAGAGTTTAATTTCAAATTCTTTATTAGTAGTTTTGATTTGTGCCAAACATGCTCTTGATTTTCCGCAACGTGGATTGTGATAGATTTGAATCATTTTTTTCATTTAAGATTATTATGTAACAAAAATAGTGTTTGTTGAACTAATAATATGAAAACATAATTTCAGAAAAACATGTACATAGCCCAAGGTTTTAAGTCAGGAAATACTTTTTGGAAATATATTCAAGGATCCGTTTTACTAATTCTTGCTTCTATTGTTGGACAATTGTTTTTTACAGCTTTTGTAGTTATAGACTCTTTGTCTTCTGGGAAACAGTTTCAACCCGCAGCTTTGAATATGATGACCTACTTTGATTCTAATACTACATTGTTTTTTTTATTATCAACCTTTGTGTTTGTATTGGCTGCTCTTTTTTTTATTGTGAAATTATTACACCATCAAACTATACTATCTGTAACAACTTCAAGGGAAAAAGTTGATTGGAGCAGGGTAATTACTGCTTTTGGTATTTGGTCAGTATTTACGATTGGTTCAACACTCATTATGTATTTTGCTAATCCTTCTAATTTTGAAATTAATTTTAAACCCATCCCATTTTTAATTCTAACATTAATAGGAGTAATAATGATTCCTTTGCAAACCAGTGCCGAAGAATATATATTTAGAGGTTATTTAATGCAGGGTTTTGCTGTGCTTGCTCGTAATAAATGGTTTCCGTTATTAATGACTTCATTCATCTTTGGAGGATTGCATTTTTTTAATCCCGAAGTAGAAAAAATGGGTCCTATAATTATGATTTATTATATGGGAACCGGATTATTTTTAGGTATTTTGACACTCATGGATGAGGGCATGGAACTTGCCCTTGGTTTTCATGCTGCTAATAATACAATTGGGGCATTATTAATCACTTCTGATTGGACTGCCTTTCAAACGAATTCTATTTTAAAGGATATTTCTAATCCATCTGCTGGAATTGATGTCATTTTACCGGTTTTTATTATTTATCCAATACTTTTACTTATCTTTAGTAAGAAATACCAATGGACCAATTGGAAAGAAAAATTGACCGGCAGGATTCCATCGGTTTAGATTTTAATTTGTAAATATAACAATCATGACCACTACCGTAACCTACCAAAACGTGCATAACTTGTTTAAATTAAATGGTTTTCACCTTGATCGTGATGATTTATGCAGAGTTGCATATAGTTTTATCAAAGAAGGCGAGGCGTATGAAAAAGCAGTAGGAGATTTTATTTTAGATTGGTTTGATTCTAAACCTTATCTTATGCTAAATACCTCTGGAACTACTGGAAAACCGAAGTTTATTCGTATTGAGAAACAAGCTATGGTAAATTCGGCTTTAGCTACTGGAGATTTTTTTGATTTGAATCCAGGAGACAAAGCTTTACATTGTTTGTCTACACAGTTTATAGCAGGTAAAATGATGTTTGTTCGAGGTTTTATTTTAGGTCTTGATCTTGATTTTGTTGCTCCAAGCGCAGAACCACTTCTAAGAAATACTAAAAAATATGATTTTGTAGCTATGGTTCCTCTACAAGCTCAAAATTCAATAAAGGCATTGCAGAATGTGAAAAAAATGATTGTTGGTGGTGCAAAAATGGACAAGGTTCTTGAAAATGAGTTGTCAAAAGTTTCCACAAAAGTGTATGAAACCTATGGCATGACTGAGACAATTACGCATATAGCAGCTAAAAAAGTTAGTGAAGATTTCTTTTCGGTATTACCAAACATTAAAATCTCCCAAGATGACCGAAATTGCTTGGTGATTGATGCACCTTTAATTTCTAATGAATCGATTGTTACGAATGATTTGGTAGAAATTAATGATGACAATCAATTTGTTTTCTTAGGTAGAGTAGATAATGTAATTAATAGTGGCGGTATAAAATTGATTCCTGAAAAAATTGAACAAAAATTATCCGTTAAAATAAAGGAAAGATTTTTTGTCTCCAGTATCAAAGATCTTGAACTTGGAGAGAAATTAATTTTAGTTATAGAAGGAGAAAATCAGTTGTTGCCCGATGATTTTTTTGATGAATTAGACAAATATGAAAAACCTAAAGGTGTTTTTTATGTCCCAAAATTTTTAGAAACAGAAAATGGTAAATTAAGACGAGCTGACATTGTAAATACTTTATAATCGAGTTACACTAAATAAAAAAGCATCCTAAAATATATTTTCAGGATGCTTTTTTATAAATGGTAAGAATGTTATACTTGGATAACGCCTAAATTGAATTTCTTTTCAATAGGAGCGTGGTTTGCCGCCTCAATCCCCATAGAGATCCAAGTTCTTGTTTCTAATGGATCAATAATAGCATCAGTCCATAATCTTGAGGCTGCATAATAAGGAGACACTTGTTCGTCGTATCTTGCTTTTATTTTATCAAATAACTCTTTTTCTTTGATTTCATCAACTACTTCTCCTTTTGCCTTGAGCGATGAAGCCTCTATTTGTGCAAGTACTTTTGCAGCTTGCGTTCCGCCCATAACGGCTAATTCAGCACTTGGCCAAGCAAAAATTAATCTAGGATCATACGCTTTACCACACATGGCATAATTTCCAGCTCCATATGAATTACCAACAATTACAGTAAATTTTGGTACCACAGAGTTGGACACTGCATTTACTAACTTGGCACCATCTTTTATAATTCCGCCATGTTCAGATTTTGATCCCACCATAAAACCAGTTACATCTTGAATAAAAACTAATGGGATTTTTTTCTGGTTGCAATTGGCAATAAATCGAGTGGCTTTATCAGCACTATCCGAATAGATTACGCCTCCAAATTGCATTTCTCCGTTTTTAGTTTTAACAACTTTTCTTTGATTCGCAATGATTCCTACGGCCCAACCATCAATTCTAGCATAACCAGTAATTATTGTTTGTCCATAACCATCTTTGTAGGTGTCAAATTCAGAGTTGTCTATTAATCTGTTAATGATGTCCATCATGTCATATTGTTCGCTACGAGCTTTTGGCAATATTCCATACATTTCATTTTCATCAAATTTTGGTTTTTCAGCTTTTATACGGTTGTATCCAGCTTTGTCAAAATCGCCTATTTTGTCAACAATATTTTTTATACGATCAAGTGCGTCTTTGTCATCTTTCGCTTTATAATCAGTCACTCCAGAAATTTCGCAATGGGTTGTGGCTCCGCCAAGAGTTTCATTATCAATACTTTCTCCAATTGCTGCTTTTACCAAGTAACTACCCGCTAGGAAAATACTACCTGTTTTGTCCACAATCATGGCCTCGTCACTCATGATAGGTAAGTACGCGCCACCTGCTACACAACTACCCATTACAGCGGCAATTTGGGTAATACCCATGCTGCTCATTTGTGCGTTATTTCTAAAAATACGACCAAAATGTTCTTTGTCAGGGAAAATTTCATCTTGTAATGGTAAATAAACTCCAGCACTATCTACTAAATAAATAATAGGCAATCTATTTTCCATTGCAATTTCTTGCGCTCGAAGGTTCTTTTTAGCAGTTATAGGAAACCAAGCACCTGCTTTAACGGTAGCATCATTTGCAACTACAATACATTGTTTGCCTCGGATATAACCTATTTTTACAACAACTCCACCAGAAGGGCAGCCACCGTGTTCAGCATACATTCCTTCTCCAACAAAAGCGCCAATTTCTATACTTTTAGCCTTTGCGTCTAGTAAATAATCTATTCGTTCACGGGCAGTCATTTTGCCCTCACTATGTAATTTTTGAATGCGTTTTTCTCCACCTCCTAATTTTACGGCACTTAATTTTTGACGTAATGCAGAGAGTAGAAGTTTATTGTGGTCTTCATTTTTATTGAAGTTCAAATCCATGATTTATTAGATTAAAAAGTTTGTGCTAAAATACAAATTACTACAAAAATACGTTTATTATTTTGTCTAGTAAAATCAAAAAAATGTTTTTATTTTGGTTTTAAATAAAAAAACAGAAGCGAACTTCTGTTTTTTTTATGAATATGATAAAAATTATGTCTTTATTTTTTTGACTCGTTGACTAGTCTTTTTAAAATAGCCCATTGTTTTAAGGCATCACGAGCTTCAACAGCTGGATACCCTAACATTGTTTTTCCAGCGGCTATATCACCTGTAACACCAGATCCTGCGCCTACAATAGCACCATCTCCTATAGTTGTATGGTCTTTTATCGATGCGCTTCCACCAATTATTACGCCGTTACCTAATGTTACTGAACCCGCAAGCCCGCTATTGCCTGCCATAATACAAAATTTACCTAATTTGCTGTTATGACCTATTTGTACAAGGTTGTCAATTTTACAGCCGTCACCTAGTACTGTTGAACTAAATTTGCCTCTATCTACGCAAGAATTGGCACCAATTTCAACATTATTACCAATGATTACATTACCTATTTGAGGGATTTTAACCAATCCGCGTTGAGGATCAGGTCTAAAGCCAAAGCCATCTGCGCCAATTGTTGCATTGGGATGTATGATGCAATCATTACCAACATGACAGCGTTCTCTGATCACGGTACCAGACCAAATAACAGTATTCTTACCAATAGTACATTCATCTAGAATAGTCACATTAGGATATATAGTACTGTTATCACCTATTACTACATTAGGACCCACATAGCATCCTGCACCAATCTGCACACCATTGCAAATTTTTGCACTAGCATCAATCACGGCTGTGGGATGAATGGCTGTATTGAATAGTGGAGTAGGTGGAGCAAAAAGTTCAAGAACTTGAGACATGGCTAAATCGGCATTCTTTACTTTAATAAAAGCGCGATTATCTCCTGGTTCGATGCCAATATCTTCGTTTACAACAGCAGCACAAGCCTTTGAGGGAGCCCAAAATTTTTCGTATTTTTTGTTTCCTATAAATGAAATCTCCGTAGTGCTTGCAGCTTCTAATTGTTCAGGAGCAGTAATACTTGTTAGGGTTGACCCAACGATTTCTCCGTTAAGAATTTCGTTTATTTCGTTAATTGTATAGGATTTCATTGAAAAATAGGATTTTTTGAGTTATATTTTTCAAATTAAAGAATTTACCCGTAGTTATCCTAATTAATACTCCATTTTAGTTCTACCAATTTTTTTTTGTTTTTCTTCAAATAAATGTAATGTAATCGGAAGTTTGTGCTTTGTTACGATTGCTTTACCATCAATTTTTCCAGGTAACCATTTTGGACTTTTTACTAATGTCTTGATCACTGCTAAATCAATTTCTTTATTCACACTTTTTATTACTTCAAAATGATTTAAAGAACCATCCAATTCTACAGAAAATTCAATTATAACTTGGCCAAAACTATTATTTGGTTTTTTAAAATCAGAGGCAATGAAATCATGAAAAGCTTTTTCTCCTCCAGGGAATTCTGGTTTTACGTAGTAAGGAAAAAACGCAATTTCTATTCCATTTTCATCAAAACATTTTCCATCAACAAAGGAACCATTTAGGAAGTTTTCGATTCGCTTTACTTTTCCAGATTCATAGTAACGTGTTTGTGGACCTTCTTGTTTTCCTTTTACATAAATCGCTAAATACTCCTTTTTTCCGTTTGCATACCATCTTTCAGACGTACCATCAATTTGCCTTTTTTTATAGTTAGAATAGTTATCCTTAGAGTAAATGGTGTCATTTATATAAAAAGTAGTTCGGATTGTAGCTTTATCTTTTTGCTCATAAATACTGTAATATTTTGCTGTCTCTGCGTTTGGAAGTTCTTTAAAATCCTCAGTAAAATAAATTTTGTTTTGTGCAAAAACGTGAAAAGATATCAATAAAATAAGTGATGTAAAAAAGGTTTTCATTAGTGAAGTTTTTTTTAAATCAAAATTAATAAAAAAATCCTACACAAAATAGAATTGTGTAGGATTTTATCTTTTATGATTCTTTTTGTCCCATCATCATCAGATAGGCTTTTAAGAATTCGTCTATTTCACCATTCATTACTCCATCAACGTTGCTGGTCTCATAGCCTGTTCGAACGTCTTTAACGAGCTTGTAAGGTTGCATTACGTAATTGCGTATTTGTGAACCCCATTCAATTTTCATTTTTCCAGCTTCAATATCAGCGCGTTGTGCTTGCTTCTTTTTAAGTTCAATTTCATATAATTGCGAACGTAACATTTGCATGGCTCGTTGCCTATTGTCTTGTTGCGAACGGGTTTCAGAGCATTGAATTTGAATTCCGGTAGGTTTATGAAACAGCTGTACTTTAGTTTCTACCTTGTTGACATTTTGTCCACCTGCACCACTAGAGCGTGAGGTAGTAATTTCGATATCTGCAGGGTTAATTTCAATTTCTATACTGTCATCAACTAAGGGGTAAACATATACTGAAACAAAAGAGGTATGTCTTTTAGCATTACTATCAAAAGGCGAAATACGCACCAATCGATGTACGCCGTTTTCTCCTTTTAGATATCCAAAAGAATAATCTCCTTCAAACTCAAGAGTTACCGTTTTTATTCCAGCAGCATCTCCTTTTTGAAAGTTCAATTCTTTAATTTTATAACCGTATTTTTCGCCCCACATCATGTACATTCTCATGAGCATTTCGGCCCAATCACAACTTTCTGTTCCACCTGCGCCAGCTGTAATTTGTACTACAGCACTAAGTGTGTCACCTTCATCAGAGAGCATGTTTTTAAATTCAATAGCTTCAATGTGATTATTAGTAGCATTGAATTGTGTGTCAAGTTCATCGGGTGTAAGGTCACCTTCTTTATAAAATTCGTAGGCAAGTTCCAATTCGTCTGTCATTTCAACAGCTTTATTGTAATCTTCTATCCACTTTTTTTTATTTCGAAGATTTTTCACTAGTAGTTCTGCCTCTTTTGGACTGTTCCAAAAATCAGGGGCAAAGGTTTTTTCTTCTTCGTTTGAAATCTCAATTAATTTGGCATCAACGTCAAAGATACCTCCTCAACGCACCAAGGCGCTCCACAATACCTTTTATTTGTTCGGTAGTTGTCATAAGTTAGTTTTTATTTTTTAGAAATCGTTTTGTAATATTCCTTTTGTTCAATTGTTTTAGTTTTAACGGAACTTTTTGCAATATACAAACCGTATTATGTAAATTTGTGCTGCAAAAATAGAAATTTTTTACAAAGGGACAATTCGCGAACCATTCGCACTGAAAATAAACAACAATATGGAAATAAATTTAATTAGTGATACAATAACAAAACCATCTCGTGAAATGCTTGTGCACATGCTTAATGCAGTTGTAGGTGATGACGTATATAAGCAAGATCCCACTGTTATTGAACTCGAGTCGAGGGTAGCTCAAATGTTTGGCATGGAGGCAGGGCTTTTTTTTCCATCGGGAACAATGGCCAATCAAACTGCAATTAAGCTTCATACTCAGCCAGGGGAACAATTAATAGCTGATAAATATGCACACGTATACCATTATGAAGGAGGCGGTGTTTCCTTTAATAGTGGCGTTTCTTGTTGTCTACTAGATGGAAATCGAGGCATGATTACTGCTGACCAAGTTGCTGCAGCTATCAATGATCCAGAGTTTTATCACAGTCCATTAACAAGTTTAGTATGTGTTGAAAACACAACAAACAAAGGTGGTGGTGCTTGCTATGAACTGGAAGATTTACAAAAAATTAAAGCAGTTTGTGATGCACATCATTTAAAATTTCACTTAGACGGAGCTCGTATATGGAATGCTTTGGTTGCTAAAAATCAAGATCCTAAAGCGTACGGTAAAATTTTTGACACCATTTCAGTATGTTTGTCAAAAGGTTTAGGTGCTCCTATTGGTTCTGTTCTATTGGGGGATAAAGAAACAATTCACAGAGCATTGCGTATTCGAAAAATACTTGGAGGCGGAATGCGTCAAGTAGGTTATCTAGCGGCAGCAGGTTTATATGCTCTTGAAAATAATATCACGAGGTTAGCGGAGGATCATCGCCGGGCAAAGGAAATTGCCGAAGTGCTCAAGAAAACAAGTTGGGTAGCATCTGTAGAACCAGTGGAGACTAATATTTTAATATTTTCTTTGGTTCCAAATTGTATTGAGAAGAATCTTATTGAGCTTTTAAAGCAAAAAAATATCTTTATCAGTTCTATGGGACACGGAAAATTGAGAATTGTCACGCATCTGGATTATAAAGAAGTGATGCATACGTATGTTCTTGAAACGCTGCAGAAATTAGTATAAATTAAAGTATAAGTTTTGAATTATGAGTTTTGACAATTTAAAAACTCATAATTCATAAACTCATAATTACTGATTACTTAAACAAATTATCCATTCCAGGAATCATTGGCATGTCCATTTTTGCTACTGCATCAAGTTCAGCTTCGTTTGTTTTTGTAGCCTTTTCAATGGCTTTATTTAAAACTAAAATTAAATAATCTTCTAATTGTTCTTTATCTTCAAGTAAAGCGTTGTCAATTTGTATTGATTTTAAAGCTCTATTAGCAGTTAGAGTTACTTTTAATAAGCCATCAGTGCTTTGTTCATCAATAAGAATAGTATCTAATCTTTTCTTAGTATCTTCTATTTTTTGTTGGGTTTCTTTTAATTTACCCATCATGCCCATTAAATCCATGTTGAAATTATTTTAAGTTTTAAATACAAAATTACTACATTAGTGTTTCAATTCAATAAAAGAATCATGAAAAATAAAGCTTTACTAAGTTGTCTTTGTCTTATTTTTGCACTTTCAATAACAAAAATAAACGCACAGCAAATGTCCGAAAATATAAAAGCACCTTTAGCAAAAATAATTCCAACCGTTTTAGAGAAACACGGAGATACTCGTGTGGATAATTATTTTTGGTTAAACAAAAGAGAAAATCCAGAGGTTATTGATTACTTAAATAAAGAAAACAGTTACTACGAAGCTATGACTGCGGATACCAAGGGTTTTCAGAAAGAATTGTATGAGGAAATGAAATCTCGTATTAAGGAAGATGATGAATCAGTACCTTACTTATATAATGGATATTACTACATTACTCGTTTTGAAACAGGAAAAGATTATCCTATTTACTCTAGAAAAAAAGGAAGTTTAACTGCTGCCGAAGAAATTCTTTTTAACTGTAATGATTTAGCTAAAGGGCATTCTTATTTTCAATTGGGTGGATTAAGTGTAAGTCCAGATAACAAGTTTGCTAGTTTTGGTGTTGATACCATTGGAAGACGTATTTATACCATTCAAGTAAAAAATTTAGAAACAGGTGAAATCCTTTCTGATAAAATAGAAAATGCAACTGGTAGTTCTGTGTGGGCCAATGACAATAAAACGATTTTTTATACCAAACAAGATGAAGTTACACTGCGTTCTGATAAAGTATTCAAGCATAAATTAAATACAAGCTCGGATCAAGATGTACTGGTGTTTTTTGAAAAAGATGATACTTTTAACGTATCCGTTGGGAAAGAAAAATCAAAAAAATATATTGTAATAGGATCGGGGAGTACCTTGACTACCGAGTATAGAATCTTAAATTCAGAAACTCCTGATGCTGAATTTAAGGTTTTTCAACCTAGAGTTCGTGGTTTAGAGTATAGTATTTCACATTTTGGAGATTCGTTTTATATTTTGACCAATAAAGACAAAGCAACAAACTTTAAGTTGATGAAAACTCCTGAAAGCGCTACTGCAAAAGCGAATTGGGTCGATGTCATTGCGCATAGAGATGATGTTTTGCTGGAAGATATTGAAATTTTTAGAAATTATTTAGTAGTTGAAGAACGTTCTAATGGTTTAAACCACATTCGCATCAAGCCGTGGAGTGGTGAGGGAGAATATTATCTGCCTTTTGGTAGTGAAACTTACAATGCCTACACTACTACAAATGTAGATTTTGATACTGATATTTTGCGTTACAGCTATCAATCCTTGGCAACACCATCTTCTGTAATTGACTTTAATATGAAGACCAAAGAAAAAGAGGTTAAGAAGGAGCAACAAGTTCTAGGTGGAAAATTTGATAAAAACAATTACACAGAGGAGCGTGTTTGGGCCACAGCAACTGATGGGACTAAGGTGCCAATTTCAATGGTTTATAAAAAAGGTTTGAAAAAGGATGGTACTAATCCGGTGTTACTTTATGCGTATGGTTCTTATGGCGTGACTATGGATACTTACTTTTCATCAACACGTTTATCTATTTTAGACAGAGGTTTTGTTTTTGCCATTGCGCACATTCGTGGTGGCGAAGATTTAGGAAGACAATGGTACGAAGACGGGAAATTGCTTAAAAAGAAAAATACTTTTACCGATTTTATTGATTGTTCCAAGTATTTAATTCAAGAAAAATATACTTCTCCACAACATTTGTATGCCGAAGGCGGATCAGCAGGTGGATTGTTGATGGGAGCAGTAGTAAATATGGCACCAGAATTATACCATGGAGTGATTGCTCAAGTGCCATTTGTAGATGTTATTTCAACTATGCTTGATGATACCATTCCTTTAACAACGGGTGAATATGACGAGTGGGGTAATCCAAATGAAAAAAAATATTACAAATACATGTTGTCTTATTCTCCTTATGATAACGTAAAAGCACAAAAATATCCTAATATGTATGTTTCTACAGGCTTGCATGACTCACAAGTACAATATTGGGAGCCAGCAAAGTGGGTTGCAAAGCTGCGTACGCTAAAAACTAACGATACGGTGTTGTATTTAAATACAAACATGGATGCAGGGCATGGCGGGGCTTCAGGTAGGTTTGAGGCTTTAAAGGAATTAGCAAAGGAGTATAGTTTTTTATTAGATTTAGAAAAAATTAAAAACTAATTAGAATATTTTTGTTAAATTTGCACTGTTCGTAGTTGAATTAAAATTTGCTGCGACTAACTATTTTTTTATGAAAAAAGAGATATCTGCTTATAATAATGTCTTAGAATTAATAGGTAATACTCCACTTATTAAGCTAAATAAAGTTACTGAAGATTTAGTTGGAAATTTTTACGCAAAAGTAGAAGCTTTTAATCCAGGACATTCCTCTAAAGATAGAATTGCATTATATATTATTGAAGAAGCTGAAAAAAGAGGCATTTTATCACCTGGTGATACTATAATTGAAACTACATCTGGTAATACTGGGTTTAGTTTGGCTATGGTAAGTATTATCAAAGGGTACAATTGTATACTAGCAGTAAGCTCAAAGTCATCAAAAGATAAAATTGATATGTTGCGTAGCTTAGGTGCAAAGGTTTATGTTTGTCCAGCTCACGTATCTGCAGATGATGAACGTTCCTACTATAACGTAGCTAAGCGTTTACATGAAGAAACCAAGGGTTCGGTTTATATTAACCAGTACTTCAATCAGTTGAATATTGATGCACATTACAATTCTACAGGTCCAGAAATTTGGAAACAAACTAATGGCGCCATTACACATCTTGTAGCATGTAGTGGAACTGGTGGAACTATTTCGGGAACTGCAAAATACCTAAAAGAGCAAAATCCTAATATTAAAATTTTAGGTGTTGATGCTTTTGGTTCAGTGTTGAAAAAATACCATGAAACTAGAGAGTTTGATAACGAAGAAATTTATCCATACAGAATTGAAGGATTAGGTAAAAATCTAATTCCATCTGCAACCGACTTTGATATTATAGATAAGTTCATGAAGGTGACAGATGAGGAAAGTGCTCACACTGCCAGAGAAATTACTAAAAAAGAGGGTTTATTTGTGGGATATACTTCTGGAGCAGTAATGCAAGCAATTAAGCAATACGCAGAAGAGGGAGAGTTTGACGAAAATAGTAATGTAATAGCAATTTTTCCTGATCACGGTTCTCGTTACATGAGTAAAGTTTTTAGTGATGACTGGATGAACGAGCAAGGCTTTTTTGACAGTATCAATGAAGAAGAAGTTCAAAAAATTGAATTCATAAAATAGATTATCTTACTATATAATCATATAAAACTCCAGAATTTTTCTGGAGTTTTTTTTGCTATGTTTTTAAATTATTAATGTTGTGCATAGACAAAAAAAAACTCCTGATTGCTCAAGAGTTTTTAGGTTTTTAAGAAAGGAATTATTCTTCCATAGTATGATACACGTTCATCACGTCATCATCCTCTTCAATTTTTTCAATTAATTTTTCAACATCAGCCATTTCTGCTTCGGTTAGCTTTTTTGTAATTTGAGGGATACGTTCAAAACCTGATGATAAAATTTCAATGCCTCGACTTTCAAGTTCTTTTTGA
This sequence comes from Flavobacterium sp. FPG59, assembly GCF_002150205.1. Classification (NCBI taxonomy): domain Bacteria; kingdom Pseudomonadati; phylum Bacteroidota; class Flavobacteriia; order Flavobacteriales; family Flavobacteriaceae; genus Flavobacterium; species Flavobacterium sp. FPG59. The sequence goes on from NZ_MTCA01000045.1 coordinate 18,116, forward strand.
ATGGTTCCAAAACTACCAAAAGGAGCATAAATTAAAATTCCATCTTCATCAGCAAAAATTTCTTCGGCACCAAAGTCGATAAACTCTAACTCAAGTTCTTCTATATCTTGATTGTTATTTGGAATTCTAAAATTACAAGTATGATCAAACATAAACTCAACAGACCCTTGAGTACCCATAGTACCATTGCATTTGTTGAAATAACTTCTAATGTTTGCAACAGTTCTATTGTTATTATCAGTAGCAGTTTCAATTAAAATTGCAATTCCGTGTGGCGCGTAGCCTTCAAACAATTGTTCTTTGTAATTTGCTGTATCTTTGTCAGTAGCTTTTTTTATAGCACGCTCCACATTTTCTTTAGGCATATTTACTGCCTTAGAGTTTTGGATTACGGCTCTTAGTCTCGAGTTGGCCTCAGGATTGGGACCACCTTCTTTAACAGCCATTACAATATCCTTACCTATTCTGGTAAATGCTTTGGCCATTGCTGACCAACGTTTCATTTTTCTTCCTTTTCTAAACTCAAACGCTCTTCCCATTACTATTTGTTATTTTGAACTGCAAAAATACAATAATTATGCAGGTTTAAAAATCATTTTATTTCTTATAAAAAGGCAATTTTACCACCTTAGCTAATACATCATTTTTTCTAATACGAATAAAAATATCGCTATCTAGTGCGCTATTGGCAACTGTAACGTAACCCATTCCAATTCCTTTGTTCATTGACGGAGACATGGTTCCAGAGGTTACAATTCCTATCACACTTCCAGATGCATCTACAATTTCGTAATCATGTCTTGGCACTGCTCGCTCTTGCATTTCAAATGCAACTAACTTTTTAGTTACTCCAGTTTCTTTTTGTTTATTTAAGTTCTCGGCATTTGTAAAATCCTTAGTGAATTTAGTAATCCAACCCAAACCAGCTTCTAACGGAGATGTGGTATCATTGATATCATTACCGTATAAGCAAAAGCCCATTTCTAAACGTAAAGTATCACGAGCCGCAAGTCCTATAGGTTTAATGCCAAAAGGAGCGCCAGCTTCAAAAACCTTATTCCATATTTGTTCTACCTCATCGTTCTTACAATAAATCTCAAAACCACCTGAGCCAGTATAACCCGTTGCAGATATAATTACGTTTTCAATTCCAGCAAAATCACCTACCTCAAAATGGTAATACGCAATGGCTGATAAATCTTTTGAAGTTAAGGATTGCATTGCTTCAACCGCTTTTGGTCCTTGAATGGCAAGTAAAGAATAATCATCCGAAATGTTTTTCATATCTACACCCAAATCATTTTGGGCTGAAATCCAGTTCCAATCTTTTTCAATATTCGAAGCGTTAACAACCAGTAAATATTGCTCTTCTTTCATTTTATAAACTAGCAAATCATCTACAATACCGCCGTCTTGATTTGGCAAACATGAATATTGTGCTTTGCCAATTGTTAAAGTCGATGCATCATTTGAGGTTACTTTTTGTATCAAAGCCAATGCATTTGGTCCTGTAAGCAAGAATTCTCCCATGTGAGAAACATCAAAAACTCCTACTGCATTACGAACCGTTTCATGTTCTGCATTGACTCCTTCGTATGAAATTGGCATGTTGTATCCAGCAAACGGTAGCATTTTTGCTCCCAAACTCTCGTGTATGTGCGTTAGCGCAGTATTTTTCATGGTGTTTTGATATAAAATTTAAAGTCGCTAATTTATTGATTTTATTTTGGCTTACAAAGGCTGTGTGAGCAAAGTTTCAAACGTTTTCGGTATTTTTTAGTTTGTTTAAAAAAATAATTTTAAGGAGCTATTTCCTGCTATTCGCTTTATCTTTATTTACGAGTTACAGCCATTAAAATGGTTGTAACTCGTAAATAAAGGATACCGCTGCTTTCAGGGCTATCAAACTTACTATATTGATGAATGTTTTTCTAAATAAATAGATTACAACGGATATTAAGTTGATAAACCCCATTTACGTTTCACTTAAAAAAAAC
>NZ_MTCA01000328.1:0-2112 GCF_002150205.1 Flavobacterium sp. FPG59
ACTCCATTTTCTATCTTCTTTCCTCTCTTTTTTTTTAAATTAACAGCAAGAGTAATAAAATGTTGGTATCTGTTTCCAACTTGAACTTTCGTCTTCTTTCCCTAGCGTGTATCTCTACTAACACTAAGGCTCTAGAAAGGAGGTGTTCCAGCCGCACCTTCCGGTACGGCTACCTTGTTACGACTTAGCCCTAGTTACCAGTTTTACCCTAGGCAGCTCCTTGCGGTCACCGACTTCAGGCACCCCCAGCTTCCATGGCTTGACGGGCGGTGTGTACAAGGCCCGGGAACGTATTCACCGGATCATGGCTGATATCCGATTACTAGCGATTCCAGCTTCACGGAGTCGAGTTGCAGACTCCGATCCGAACTGTGACCGGTTTTATAGATTCGCTCCTGGTCGCCCAGTGGCTGCTCTCTGTACCGGCCATTGTAGCACGTGTGTAGCCCAAGGCGTAAGGGCCGTGATGATTTGACGTCATCCCCACCTTCCTCACAGTTTGCACTGGCAGTCTTGTTAGAGTTCCCGACTTGACTCGCTGGCAACTAACAACAGGGGTTGCGCTCGTTATAGGACTTAACCTGACACCTCACGGCACGAGCTGACGACAACCATGCAGCACCTTGTAAATTGTCTTGCGAAAAGTCTGTTTCCAAACCGGTCAATCTACATTTAAGCCTTGGTAAGGTTCCTCGCGTATCATCGAATTAAACCACATGCTCCACCGCTTGTGCGGGCCCCCGTCAATTCCTTTGAGTTTCATTCTTGCGAACGTACTCCCCAGGTGGGATACTTATCACTTTCGCTTAGCCACTGAAATTGCTCCCAACAGCTAGTATCCATCGTTTACGGCGTGGACTACCAGGGTATCTAATCCTGTTCGCTACCCACGCTTTCGTCCATCAGCGTCAATCCATTAGTAGTAACCTGCCTTCGCAATTGGTATTCCATGTAATCTCTAAGCATTTCACCGCTACACTACATATTCTAGTTACTTCCTAATAATTCAAGTTTAGCAGTATCAATGGCCGTTCCACCGTTGAGCGATGGGCTTTCACCACTGACTTACTAAACCGCCTACGGACCCTTTAAACCCAATGATTCCGGATAACGCTTGGATCCTCCGTATTACCGCGGCTGCTGGCACGGAGTTAGCCGATCCTTATTCTTACAGTACCGTCAAGCTCCCTCACGAGGGAGTGTTTCTTCCTGTACAAAAGCAGTTTACAATCCATAGGACCGTCATCCTGCACGCGGCATGGCTGGATCAGGCTTGCGCCCATTGTCCAATATTCCTCACTGCTGCCTCCCGTAGGAGTCTGGTCCGTGTCTCAGTACCAGTGTGGGGGATCTCCCTCTCAGGACCCCTACCCATCGTTGCCATGGTAAGCCGTTACCTTACCATCTAGCTAATGGGACGCATGCTCATCTTTCACCGTTGTGACTTTAATAGTGGTTTCATGCGAAACTGCTATACTATGAGGTATTAATCCAAATTTCTCTGGGCTATCCCTCTGTGAAAGGTAGATTGCATACGCGTTACGCACCCGTGCGCCGGTCTCTAGGTCCGAAAACCTATACCCCTCGACTTGCATGTGTTAAGCCTGCCGCTAGCGTTCATCCTGAGCCAGGATCAAACTCTTCATCGTATATTGTTTGTTCGCCGTGGCGAACTATTGTTATTCGACTCTGTTCTAGTGGTTTTTTCAAATCTTCCGATTCTATTACTCTTATTCTTTATGTTCTGTTCTTGCGAACAAAACGGCTGTCAATTCAATATGTCTAGGAACGTATTCTTACTATTTTTTCGCCTTTCGTTTGTTTCTCAAAGCGGGTGCAAAAGTAGTTATTCTTTTTTTAACTGGCAAGAAAATTTTAAAGTTTTTTGAGATAATTTCTATCTCGTTTACTTCTCTTTTTCTTATCAATCTTTCAAGGAACTTCCAGCGTTTTACCTCACTTAACTCTTATCTCTAAAAGTGTTCGGTGAACTCGTTTGCGGGGTGCAAAGATAACTTTCGTTTTTAAATCTCACAAGCTTTTTTTAAAGTTTTTTTTTTAAAGAGTAAATCTCTATTCACTTTGTTTTTCTTGCCAATCATTTAAAGAACG
>NZ_MTCA01000282.1:0-3400 GCF_002150205.1 Flavobacterium sp. FPG59
ATTATGCTTCAAATTGTATTTTTTTTAAATAAACGCCCTTGCAAATGGTAATTTTTAAGTTTTTAGTTATTTTTGCCAAATGAATATACTTGGAAAACTGATAATTATAGGTGGTGCTGTAGACAAAGGAAGTTTTACAGAAACTGATTTAGATAAAAACGCAAATACCAATTTAAATTTTTTTGAAACTGGAATTTTAAAAAGAATTCTTAACGAGTCAAAGTATAAAGAGGAATCTAGAATAGAGATTGTTACAACGGCATCTGTAATTCCGCGTGAAATTGGACCTGAATATGTAAAAGCATTTACTTATTTAAATGCAAAGAACGTAGCTATACTGACTATTGAAAGAAGAGAGCAAGCAGCTGATCCAGAAGTTTTGGCACGATTAAAAGCGGCCGATATTGTAATGTTTACAGGAGGTGATCAATTAAGATTAAGTTCTATTTTAGGCGGAACTCCTTTTCACGATATGTTGCTTGATAAATATCATAATGAAGAGTTTATCTATGCTGGAACATCAGCAGGTGCAGCAGCAGCTTCAAACAATATGATTTACCAAGGCAGTAGCTCTGAAGCCTTGTTGAAAGGAGAAGTAAAAATAGCGAGTGGTCTAGGACTTATTGATGGTGTTATTATTGACACTCATTTTGTTCAGCGCGGTCGCATTGGTCGATTATTTCAAGCAGTTGTGGGGAATCCAAGAGTTTTAGGAATAGGACTTGGTGAAGATACCGGTTTGTTAATTACCAATAATAAAGAGATGGAAGCCATCGGGTCTGGACTTGTAATTTTGGTGGACGGCCGAGAAATAAAAGATACTAATTTGACTAAAGTAGAATTGGGTCAACCCATATCCATTTCGCATTTGGTCACACACGTTATGAGTAAGTTTGACACTTACAACTTGGATACACATAAAATGCACATTCAATCTTCGCATTATTTATAGAATCTTCAGGCTTTAATTCTAGAACTCCATTATGAAACTAATTATACACGGCGGTTTTTTTTCGGAATCATCAACTTCAGATGATACTAAAATTGCAAAACAGAAAGCACTAGAAGAAATAGTAATGCGTTCTTATGAGTACTTAAAAACTCATACTGCTTCAGAAACTGTTGTTTATGCTGTAACTCAACTTGAAAATGATATTCTTTTTAATGCAGGAACGGGTTCACAAATTCAAAGTGACGGAAAAATTAGGATGAGTGCTGCTCTTATGGATGGCGAAACCCAAAAAATGAGTGGTGTAATCAATATAGAAGCTGTAAAAAATCCTATTGAGGTAGCAGCTTTACTGATGCATCAAGATGATCGTATTTTAGGTGGATCTGGAGCTACTAATTTTGCTAGAGCGAATGGGTTTGAGTTTTTTTCTACAGAAATTCCGCAACGAAGAGCTGAATTTGAAGCCAAATTAAAAGCTACGGGAACAGGAACCGTAGGATGTGTAGCATTAGATCAAAATGGAAAAATTGCTGTAGCCACATCTACTGGTGGTAAAGGTTTTGAAATTCCAGGTCGAATTTCTGATTCTGCAACTGTAGCAGGAAATTATGCCAATGCTTTTTGTGGCGTAAGCATGACTGGAGTGGGAGAAGACATAGTTAGTAATGCTACGGCTGTAAAAATTGTTACCCGAGTAACTGACGGAATGCAACTTAAAGATGCTTTTGCTAAAACCTTCAATGAATTATTACCCTATGATGGTTTTGCAGGTGCTATTGCTATAGATCACAACGGTACTATTTACCATCAAGATTCACATCCTAGTATGGTTTTTGCTAGTTTTGACGGAACTTCTTTTCAAGTTTTTGGTTAATTAAAGCACCTTAAATGACATCCAAATAGGAATGTGATCAGATACTTTTCTAGCTTCTTCTAGTGAATTGAATTTATTGTAAAAATGAATTACTCCTGTATTTAAAAACGAAATTCGATTTGAATTGTAAAAGATATTGTCAAATTCTGACGCCAAACAATTGTTGTTTTGGCACTTCCTTTTCAAAGATGTTTTTTGGTTTTGGAACGCCGATTTATATCCTAATTTTTTTAACGGGCCAAAAACAGAATGCGACTGCGGACAATTAAAATCACCTAAAAAAATCAAATTGAGATTGGAATACAAATTGGGTAAAAACTTGAAATGTTTGATTTCCGTTTCAGGCTGTCTACTTTTTGTAATGGCGTGAAAATTTACCAATGTGAATTGTTTTTTATCGAATTCAAAAGTGGCGTAATACGGTTCTCTATCTATTTCTAGATGGTATTTTTTTTCTAGCCAAGGAGTTCCAATAAGTTTTACTCTACTTGTTTTCCACAAAAAAACATATCGCTCTGTTTTATAAGCGCTACTGGACGTAGGATTGCTGATGGAGTAATCCCATTTAGATCCTTTTCTATTTAACGCATCTGCAAGCCTTGCCACTGCTTGTGCGCCACCGTAACCAGCAACTACTTCTTGTATCACAATAATATCATAATCTCTGGTGGTTTGAGCAATAAAATCGATAGTTTCATTGCTCTTTGATTTACCAAGATTTTCAATATTCCAAGAAATAACTTTGACTTGTCCAGTTAAAGACAACTGAACAAGTAAGAGTAAAAATAAAAAAAATGGTTTCAACGGTAAGTGTATAAAAGGATAAAAATCTTCGCAATTCTTAGTTTAGAATATCTTTTTTGGTTAACTGGATTTTAAAAAGGATCAGCAGTAACTCTAAATTTCATATTAGCTTTTACAGTAATATCCTGAGTCAAAGTTTCTTTTACAACAGCTCTTGTTCTAATAGTATACGATGGAGCTTTAACGTATTTGTCAAGTTTTGCCGCAGTACAGGTTAAATTTAAAGTGTTTGAGGTTGAATTAATGTCTTCTAGAAATGCCAGTTCAATCTCGTCATTTGTATCAGTTGAAATAAACAATCGTATTGATTTTAGAAAACTAAATGATTTATTGCTAGGGTTAGTAATCGTTAATTTCAAATCCGTAATTTTTACATCTTTAACTAGATCGGCCTTCGTATTATTGTTTTCAAATGTGGCACTTGAATTTGTCGTGACATCAGGAGTGATAATTGTAAAAGCTGTCCCAACAGGAAAAGCACTGTCAATTTGTATACTTGTTTCATTGTCAATATTAAAAGTGAGTAAATCATCAATTACATTGCAAGAAGTCGCAATCAATAACAATACAGCTATGGCTAAAGAAATTTTTGTTTTCATAATTACATTTTGTGAATTTATTTTTGGGATGTACGCAAATTTCTGTAGTATGGATTTTAGAAATTTTAAGTTTACAAGTTGAGAATAACATTGCAAGCAAATTAAATGAATATTTTTCAAAATTCAATTTTTCAATTCAAAATATAAAAAGTATTTTTGCGCATGCAACAC
>NZ_MTCA01000390.1:0-1164 GCF_002150205.1 Flavobacterium sp. FPG59
AAATAAAGCAGACTTAACTATAAAAAATTCACTAGATAAAACATCTTGAGATTGTTCATATTCAATAATACATTCTAATGATTTTACGTAATCTTTTTTATGATTTAATATTTGGCAAAAGCTAAAGGTGTAAAACCAATATGGTTTAGGAGTATTAGAATAATCATTTAATATGTCTTGATAATAATTTTCTTTATTAGTTAATAGGTATCCGAAATAATTGTAATAAAATTTTTGATGCGATATTGAATCTTTAATTTCAGTATCGCTTAGCTTAGATACGTATAATCCAAGTAAATTAAATACTTTTTCCATAAGCGGATTATCCTCGACAATAAAATGCTCTCCACAAATATATTTGGAAGGATAATCATGTAATACTTTATTTATTGACAAATCAATTGCAATTCTCCAAGCTTCAAGATTGTCGAAAGTAACTTCGTTATACTTTTCAAAAGCAATATCTAACACTAAATCATACTCTGATAAATTCTCTAAAAAACTTAGATTTTCAGTTGCTATTATGTGGGAAATAATACTTAATCTAAAATTATAATTTTCAATAACAACTGCCGGAATAAAACTTAAAAAATTCTTTATATCAGTGGAAGTAACAGCTTTTACAAACCAAGCAGACTTATTATACTCATCAATTTGAAGAATTTCTTCTGCTTTAACTAAAGCTTTTTTATTATCATTTAAATTCAAATATTCAACACAAGCTCTTTCTCTAAAACCATTCTCAGTTGGATTTAAGTTAGATGCTTTTATAAAATCCTCAGCTGAATTTTCTTTTTTGTATTCATCCAATTCTCGTTTACAAGCACCTTTTAAAAATAAAATTTTGCTTAAAATTTTATCTTTGTCTTTTATATTCTTTTCAGTTACTCTTTTTTCTAAATTATTTAAAAAATCTAAAGCTGTTTTGGGCTTAAATGAATAAATGGTTTGTTCAATAGTCTTTAATTGTTCTTTAAAGTCATTTGATAAATCCTCTAAACCTTCAAAAACATTTGTTATATAATTATTTCCTAACTGAATAGGTCCTCCATTACTATCAATATTTCCAAAATTAGCATTATTAATTTCCATAATTATCTCCTAATTGAACATTACCCCCACCACTGTTTATATTACCTGTATTTACATTTTTACTATTTGAAA
>NZ_MTCA01000039.1:0-22871 GCF_002150205.1 Flavobacterium sp. FPG59
AGTATTTTCAATTTTTGGCAATTTTTCAATAATTTCTTTTAAATAAACTTCAAATTCTGAATTGTCTTCAATTGAGTTTTCGATTATTGCTTTTGCTATGTTTTGCTTTTCTTTATTTTCAGGCTCTTGTTGAAGTTCTAACAAAACTTTCTTTGGTTTATCGTCTTTGAAAAATAAAGATTTAAACCAATTTATTGCGCTTTCAGAAACATTCTCGAATCCTTTTTCAGTAAATTTTTCAATTCCTTTTTTCCCTAGTTCAATTAAAAAGGGAGTGATAATAGCCATGGTAACTGGTTCCATAATTTATAATTTTGTATCGTTAATAATCATTCTTCTAAAAACCTTCCACTCCACAACCCCCCCACATCCTCAAGATCAATTAGAACTAATTCTCTCGTATTTTATTTTCCATAAGGTATTTCTCAAAAATAATAAAAACAAACTACAAAAACAGGGTATAACTACCTGTTTTTGTAATTAAAATAACCCAAACTGTTTTCTCAATTTAAACTACTAAGTCTTACGGGTTGCTTAGGGAGGTTTTGAACCTCCATCGTTTTGGGTTTGCTATTTTCTTCTTCTTTTTTTCCATGGGGCGTTGACTTCCCAATTTCCTGCCATGATACAACCATAAGGAAGTACTTCATCTATCACGGTTCCTAAACCAAACTCCTCCATTTGATTCCTTACTGATGCTGCATTTTTATAAGCCGATGGCAGCTCAGTAATGTCAATTTCGTTCGAAAAAAATCGTATATCCAAGCCTTGGGTTTCTTCTTCAAAAACTTCTTGGATTGTTTTTTCTCCCTTGCTTTTTCGGTGTTGGGTTCTACTTATGTTTCTTCCGGCACCGTGTGGTGCAAATCCTAAATTGGTTTCGGTTGTGGCTCCTTCCACAATTAAAACGGATTCAGCCATATTCAACGGAATCAAACGCGGTCCTGTGCTATCAGGCATGAATTTCGGGTCTAATGGTGTGGCGCCTTTGGCATGATAAAAAAGATCCCCCTCTTTGAAAACAAAATTATGCTCGTTCCAGTACCTATTTTCTTTTTCGATTCCCAATTTCTCTAAAGTAGCATCGTGCAGGCATTCATGGTTTAATTTTGTCCACGAACGTATGATTTGCAACGCTTCCCAGTACACCTGTCCTTCCTTAGTATCAAACGGAATCCATGCATTTTGTGGCAAGGTTTCTGGCGATAATGTTTTTCTAAACTTTTCGGCAAGATACATTCCTTTTCGATACAAATTAGCACCCACGCCTCTACTCCCGTGATGCGTGACCATCATGGTATTTCCTGTGTTTTTTGAAATTCCCACAAACAAGAAATGGTTTCCATCACCTTGCGTTCCTAAATGCGAACGAGCCGCGCTAATCATTTTTTCATCGTTCAAAAAATAATTGCTTTGAAATGCTTCTAACATTTCAGCAGGAAAACGGAATTGCGTTTCGCGACTTCTTCCGCCTCCACCAAAATGAGTGATAGCATGCGCGGCATCTAAAACTTCTTTTGGATTTGTTTTTCCAAAATCAGTTAGCATCACTGAGCAACAAATATCAGCACTATGCATTCCCGGATGAATTGCATTTTTAGCCACTGCAACACCACCCACTGGAATGGTTCCGTCAGGACCTGTAGGGCAAGCATCCGGCATGATGACACCATTGACTAAAGTTGGCGTTCGCATCAAGGTTTTCATGGTTTGCACCACATCGGTTACATTTTTTTCTTCTAGTTCGTTTTCTGCCTTTATATTATGGTGAAAAGTGATCGCTTGAGCGTGTAACTCTATAGGATCAGGCAATTTGAATTGTGCCAAATAGGCTTCTATTTCTTCCGTTCCTAATTGATTGTCACTGATATATGCAAGTGCTTCTTTGAACCAAGCTCCTTGCCTGAATCCTAATTGAATAATATCAGCTCCTGTAAATTGTAATTTTTGTTCCATTTTATTCTGTTTTTATTTCTTCAACAAATATTCAAAACCTACTACGCAGTTATTTTGCGTAGTGCAAAAAGATGTGTATGTTTGGTGTAAACTCCGCGCAAATGCTTCAAAATAAATATACTGCTTTACTGCTCCAGATTGGTTTTAATGAAAATGCAATCCTGATAAATTGGCTTGATTTAGTAAAAGCCTATACTGCTAAAGGGAGACATTATCATAATTTAAATCATTTAGAGGAAATGATTGTTTTATTTGAACGCTATAAAGAGGCGTTGCAATTTCCTAATGAAGTTTTGTACGCCATTTTTTACCACGATATTATTTATAAAGTGACCCGAAAAGACAATGAGTTGAAAAGTGCTGAACTTGCTTTGTCTATTTTGCCTGAGAATGCCGAACTCGATAAACAATTGGTTTTTGAGATGATTTGCGCTACTCAACTGCATCAACAAAACGACATAGAAGACATTAACTGGTTGATTGATTTTGATTTGAGAATACTGGCTAAAGACTGGAACGAGTACACCGTTTATTATGATCAAATTAGGAAAGAGTATAAAATTTATCCTAATCTTTTATACCAACCTGGTAGAAAGAAAGCATTGGAGCATTTTCTTGAAAACGAATTTATTTTTCAAACCGATGAATTTAGAACAAAATACGAAGTGCAAGCGAGAGAAAATATACAACGCGAAATAGAATTATTAAGCTGAAATTGAAAATAGTGTTGCTTTGCGTGAGGGCATTGTCAATAAGTTAAAGGGGAAAAGAAAAAAAACATAGCACACAGATGCTGCAGATTTTCACTCATTTTTCTGCGTGAATCTGCGTGAAAACAAAAAGAGTAATTCCTTAGCTTCATGATATTATGTAAGAGCAGTGTCAATAAGTTAAGGGGAAAAGAAAAAAATATAGCACGCAGATACAGCAGATTTTCACTGATTTTTCTGCAAAAATCTGCGTGAAAACAAAAAGAACAATTCCTTAACTTAATGATATTATGTAAGAGCAGTGTCAATAAGTTAAGGGGGAAAAGAAAAAAATTTAGCACGCAGATGCAGCAGATTTTCACTCATTTTTCTGCTTAAATATGCGTGAAAACAAAAAGAGTAATTCCTTCAATTAATAACATTGTGCGTGAGGGGTAGTAGCGAAAATCCTTTTAGGGCTGTAGCGGTAGCGGAAGTTCTAAAAGATTGCAGCGCATGACCCGACCCGCAGTTTTTACGGAGGGGCACGCCCAAAAAAAAGAAAATATGTCACAAAATAAAAATGCGCTTATTAGGTATAAAACGATTGATAAGTGTTTGCAAAATAAATACCGTACTTGGACGCTAGACGACTTGATTGCGGCTTGTTCTGACGCTTTGTTTGAGTACGAAGGAAGGGAAAATGCGGTAAGCAAGAGAACGGTTCAAATGGATATTCAGTTGATGCGTAGCGAAAAACTGGGCTACAATGCCCCCATTGTGGTGTATGACAAAAAGTATTATACGTACGAAGACGAGGAATTTACGATTACGAATATTCCGCTGACGGAAACGGATATTAATGTACTCACAGAAACGGTTTCAATGCTCAAACAATTTAAAGACTTTTCTTTGTTTAATGATGTGTCTGATATTTTGCAACGTTTAGAGGATAAAATCTATGCCGAAAAGTCTCAAACACAACCGGTGATTTACTTAGATAAAAACGAAAAACTGAAAGGCTTACCATTTTTAGAGGAAATTTACCAAGCCATTATTAAAAAAACAGTTTTGGTAATTACGTACAAGTCATTCAAATCACAGGAGGAAACGGTATTTCATTTTCATGGATTTATATTAAAAGAGTTTAACAACAGATGGTTCTTGATAGGAAGAAGAAAGAAAAACCAGCCCATAACTAATTTGGCACTGGATAGAATCATTGCTATTGATTATGATTTTAATATGCCTCATTTAGAGGAGAATTTTAATGCGGACCTGTATTACAAAAATGTGGTGGGAGTGACTGTAAATACGGGTTTGCGTCCCCATCGATTTGAACTCTGGATTGACGCTATTAATGCTCCTTATGTGCTTACTAAACCCTTGCATAATTCACAAAGGTTGATTAAGCAAAATGAAGATGGGAGCATTATTATTCACTTATTTGTGATTCCAAATTATGAATTAGCACGTATTTTTCTTGGTTTTGGCAGTGGTCTTGAGGTGATACGACCCGACTATTTCCGGAATCAAATGAAAAGTGTTATTCAAAAGTCTCTAGCTCGTTATGCCGAATAACGCTCTGCAATATCTCTCTCAATTAAAATATATAAAGTACAATAAGGGATAGCAACAACACGCATTTTACAGATAAAATAAATGCTCCTAAGTAAAAGTAAAAACCTTCATTTTTTTTAAGAACGGGTTTACAACTGAATAAAGTACTCATGGTTTTAATTTATTTATTTTTGTGTTTTATCTAAGAGACAATTTTACGTGTATTAAAAGGCTTACACAATACCCACTTTTAGTGATATTTTAATTATTTATTTTAAAATTGCTAATACAACATCTTGACTTGATTACTGGTTAAAGTTCTGAAAACGATATCTTGTTGTACCAAAAAAATATTAACGTTTGTGATTTCGTTAATTTGTCTTGATGCGTTACTTTTGCAGCGTCAAAATACACACTTTGAAAAAGTTCAGTATCTACATACTTTCTTTTATTTTACTCCTGCCCACTTTTGGCAGCTCTTTTACGTATTTGAACTTTAAACTTCAGCAAGAAGAAATTGCAAAAACCATTTGTGTGCAACGCAAAATGGTTTTTAATAGTTGTAACGGACGATGCGAATTGCAAAAAAGTTTAAAACGCTACACCGACAACGAAAAAAGCATGCAAAACACCCTCAAAGAAAAAGTTGATGTGGTGTACGTGCAAGAACTGCTAAGTGCTTCATACGAGTTGGTACAACCTATCGTTATTACAACAAAAACCGAAACCGTTGTAAACCGCAAACCAGTTTCATTTTCGGCCTACACCTTTCGCCCTCCCGCTTATTTCATTTAAAAAGATCATTCTATTTTAGAACGAAAAGCACCTTATGTTGCCTATTTCGTTTTACAATATTGCGTAGACATTAACCGCGTCTTGATCTTTCGTGCTTTGTTTGCTTGCTTTTCAGCTTTGCAAACATTTTGAACCCAATATCAGCTAATTCAGTTTCGTAACTTAATTAAATGAGGATTCTGGGTTAAATTTTCACTGAAATAAGATATTTACACCTTTCAAAAAAAATGAAAAAATTGATTTTTGTAATGCTTTTGGCGTTACAATATACCTATGCACAAAAAACTGCTGCAGTAGATAGCAGCACCGTAGAAAACCTAAACGAAGTAGTAATTACTGCCAACCGCGGCAAGGCCAAGCGAAATGAGGTGCCAGTGGCAATTTCTAAACTATCTACAAAACTCATTCAAGAAACTAAAGCGACTTCTGCTTTCGAAATTGTAAATAAAACGCCTGGCGTAATGATGACAAATCTCGGTAACGAGCAACACGGAATGTCCATCAGGCAACCTATGGGTTTGAGTCCGTATTATTTGTATCTCGAAGACGGTTTGCCCATTCGACCACTCGGCGTTTTCAACCACAATGCGTTGCTTGAAATGAATCCGTTCAATTTACAAAATCTAGAAGTGATCAAAGGTCCCGCTTCATCGCTTTACGGTCCAGAAGCTGTGGGCGGAACCGTAAATTTTATTACCGTAAAACCAAGCCGCGATCCTGAATTCAAAGTAGGTATTCAAGCAGATCAATACGGCTACCGCAATCTGCAAGCCTTTGGGAGCGCTACCATCGGTAAATTTTCGTTTGCTATTGCGGGCGCAAGCACTGACCAAACTAACAGTTGGCTCACTTTTTCTGATTACAACAAAAACAATTTGAACGCTAAATTCCAATACAATTTTAGCAATAGTCTTCGCTTAATTAGTAGTACTTTTTATGGGCAATATTACTCGGATATGACGGGCAGCGTCAACGAACAAGACTTTAAAAGCCGCTCCTACAAAAGCACAACCGATTTTACCTACCGAAAATCAGAGGCTTTGCGGAGCCGTTTAACACTTGAAAAAGAATGGTCTGAGAACAGTCAAACCGTTGTAACAGTTTACCACCGAGACAATAAATTAGGACAAAACCCAAGTTACGGCATTCGATGGAATCCTACGCCATCAGCAACCAACGATCCTACAAAAGCAACTGGCGAAATCAATTCGAACGATTTTAAAAGTTACGGAATCGTAGCGCAGCACACACAAGGATTTTCGTTTTTAAACTCTAAACTAATCGCCGGAACGACGTACGATAGGTCACCAAACGATTATTTTTCGCACCAAATTAAACTACAAGCCAACCGAAATCCGGATGGAAAGACGGTAAACAATTACCAAATTTTAGAAGTTCGACCAGACTTACGCATTTCGAATTACAATGCCACTATTTACAACAATTCGGGCTATGTGCAATACAACTTTCAACCCCTTTCAAAAGTAACGGTAACCACAGGGGCGCGCTACGACTACATCAAAATTGATTACATCAATAACATCAATGCTACTTCGGGAGCCAAAACCTACGATCAGCTTACCTTTAAAGCAGGTGTCAATTACAATCCGCTTACTAATGTTGGGTTTTATGCCAACTATTCTCAAGGATTCTCTCCACCTTCGGTGACCACTTTATTCCGTCCAAAACCTGGAGTTACACCCGTACAATTTTACACGGATCTCGATGCGGCAAATTTTTCAAACTATGAAATTGGTGGTTATAGCAGTTTGCTAAAAAACAAATTGACACTAGATTTTGCCGTGTATGTACTTGATGGTCGCAATGAATTATTAAGCATTCGTCAACCTGACAATTCAACCGATACTCAATCAGCTGGAAAAACAAGCCACAGAGGAATTGAACTTGGATTACAATACAATCCCTCATCACAGCTCGCATTTCGCCTTGGCGGAACCTACGCGCGCCACGAATTTATCGACTTTACCGTTTCCAGACGAAGCACCGATGCGGTTCAAAAACTCGACGGCTTTGACATGCCTAGCGCACCGCGATGGATTGCTAATTCTGAGCTCAATTATTACCCAAAATGGTTCCCGAACTTCCGTGCAGCGCTAGAGTGCCAGTACGTATCAAGCTGGTTTCAAAACCAAATCAACACTGTTTCCTACGCTGGCTACACCCTTTTTAATGCTCGATTAGGCTACCGCTGCAAGCAAGTTGAATTTTTTACCAATATCATGAACCTGACCGATAAATTATATGCTACTAATGTTTCTCGAGGCAATGCCACAATTGATCAGGCAACATTTACCGCCGCCGCACCTCGAATTTTCATGATGGGATTGCAGTACAACTTATCGTTAAAAAAATAATTATCAGGAGCTTATCCGGCTATCCGCTTTATCTTTTTTGAGGCCAAAAAAGGCCTCAAAAAAGGATATCGCTCCTGTCCGGGCTAAAAAACACACAAAATGAAAAAAGAAAATCAAAAGACATCTACACGAAAAAAAGATTCCAAATGGATCAAAAAAATCAAGCAGCACGTCTACGCATGGCACCGAACTTTGGCCATTATTACCATTATTCCAGTTATCTTTTGGACACTTTCAGGCATCATGCATCCGTTTATGGCGCATTTTTTTAAACCTGAAATTGCCAATCAAGAGCTACCTCAAACCATCATCAAGCCAAGCCAATTGCCATTGACATTGAAAGAGGTCTTACAAAAAAACCAGCTCAAAACGTTCAAAAACTTTCGCCTAGTCAACCTGAACGATAAAACCTATTATCAAGTAAAAACCGAATCAGGAGCCCTACTCTATTTTGACGCAGCCACGGCTGAACAACTTGAAAACGGCGATCAAAAATACGCCGAAGTTCTGGCGCGTTACTTTTTACAAGACAGCACCAGCAGCATTTCAAACAGCAAAATTATCACTGAATTTACAACGCAATACAAATACGTAAACCGCTACTTGCCCGTATACCAACTGAGTTTTGATCGTGACGATGCCATGCAAGTTTACGTAGAAACCGCCTCAAGCAAACTAGCGACTTTCAACCCGAAATCGCGTCAAATTTTTATTTGGTTCTTCGATACCTTTCACAATTGGTCCTTTATTGATGCGATTTCTAATAACAGTTTGCGCATTATAATCATGATTTTACTTTTGTCTGTCATCTCCTTTTCAGCAATCTGTGGACTCTTGATTTATGGGCTTTTCTGGAAACAATTCAAAAAAAGCGATGCGCTTGCTCCCAAAAAAGGCATCCGCCGTTACCACCGACAAATCGGGATTTGGATTTCATTATTTACGTTAATCTTTGCTTTTAGCGGTGCCTATCACGCCACTACCAAATGGGATCCGTACACGCTATCGCAAATGGTATACGAACCTAGCTTTAAAACCGAAGCACTTACAACTGCACTTACTGATTTAAAACTAGATTGGAATCGGTTTGAAAATACCAGTATAGTTGCATTTCAAGACAGTTTGTACTACCGCTGCCAATTGCTTCCTAAACAAGTAACAAAGAGCAACACGGCTATCAGCGCACCTGAATCAAAATGGGCAAAGAAAGACAAACAACCATTAGAAATTATTTATATCAACGCACAAACCAACCGTATCACGCCTAATCTGGATGTGAAATACGCTGAATTTTTAGCCCATTATTTTACAGATGGTGCGCCAAAGGCCTCTTGCTGCGAAATGATCCCTGAAACTGATGAACCTGAAACTTCTTTACAAAACGCTAAATTGATTGAAACTAAAACCATTTACGAATTTGAAAGTCGCGAGTATGGCTTTGTGAACAAGCGCCTTCCTGTGGTGAAACTTGCTTATGACACGCCTGAAAATACTACTTATTTTATAGAAACAGCCACCTCAAGATTAGCCGCAAAAGTAGAAAACGCAGACAAAAGAGAAGGTTATTCTTTTGCTATTCTACACAAATTTTTATTTTTAGATTGGGCAGGTAAAAATGTGCGTGATGCAGCAATGGTTTTGGCCGCACTTGCAATTTTAATCGTGAGTGTTTTAGGATTGATTTTGTTCCTTAAGAAAAAATAAAAGCCAAAAAAAAGCGTCATAAACAAGAGTTCATGACGCTTTACTTTTTTGTAGCAATAATTATTTCATCAATTGTTGTAAAGGTTTTAATTGAGCCATATCAATATTTGATTGTTGTAACACACTTATCATGTTCATAACACCCGCAGGATTCATGTCATCACCTGTCACACGTACTACAGCAAAACCATTTTCATTTTTATTGGCAAAAAAAATAAACTCTTCAATATGCTCATCAGTACCCACAAAACTTACTGAAGCTCCTTCTTTACCTGAGCCAAATTTCATCAATTGCTGGTACTTTTTATCTTTTAAAATGGCATTTACTTTTGCGCGCTCTGCTTCAAATTCGGCTTTATTAGTCGCATTAGCGTTAAAAGCTAAGATGTTCATTTTATCAAAAGATTGTAAAGCCTCGGTTTGAGCTACAGATAACTTAGCCTTGTCTACATTCAATATTTCGGAAGAAACATCTAAGGCAATAAAATTTTTATCTTCTGAATGTTCTACAAAATACTTTTGCAAAGACGGCTCGTTGTTGCAACTTACCAAAAATAAAGCCAGTAGTGCGGGAATTCCGTATCGTAGTTTCATCTTACTTTTTACCTTTACTTGCTTTTTTCAAATCGTCGCCACCCGGAATACGCATTTTTTCGGTCAACACTGAAATTTCATTCAAATCAAAGTCCCCAGTCAATGACATTAAAACAGTATCTTCATTTTTTGCTCCTTCAATAAACATCAACAACTCACGTATCTGTGTATCTCCAGCACCTGATTTTACAAGGATTTTTACGTTTCTACCATTATCATTTACTCGCATTAACTCTTCTAAACCCGCGGTTTTAATGTACTTATCAGCTGCTAGTTTCATTTCGCCTTCTACGCGAGTACTTTTGGTTGTGAAAACCCTCAAGTTGTCTAATTTTTTAATTAAAGCTAAGTATTGCTGCATTTCTTTATCGGATGCATCCATCTTTACTTTGCTCATTAAGTCAAACATTTTTTTGTTGACAATGAAAGACTTGACTTCTACTTGACCGTCAAATTTGTCAAATGCTGTTTGTGCAAACAGTGAATTTGTGGCCAAAAAAAGCGCCAGTGTTACCACAATTTTTGTAAATGTCTTTTGAATAGTGCTAAAAGCTTTTGTGTTCGTGGTGCTCCATGGCGCCTTTTGATTGATTGATTTCATGATATAAATGGTAATTAATGATTAAATGTGAACTGAAAAAGGCTAGCGTTTTTTTAACTGCCTTGTTTTCTTACTGGTTTTTTAAATACTTTATTTTTTGCAATTTGATACTCCTCTAGATATAGTACACTTTCTATGCCAACATTAATATTATTCGATAATAAAGACAAGGCTTTTTGTGTAGCTTCAAACGCAACTTTGGGATCCTCATAGGTCCCTAAATCTGACTGTGATGGTGTATTTTCAGTATTCAAAAAAGCATAGCTTCCTACTCCTACAGCAACGACCATAGAAGCTGCAATGGAAAGCCATAATACAGGCCTTTTTTGTTCATAAAAAGGAACAATACGGGTAAACTGCTCTTTTTTTGACTGATCAAGACCTTTAAAAAAAAGTTGGTATTGTATTAAATGTTGTGCAACATCGCTTGAGGAAAAATAAATACGTAATTCATTCTCTTCTTTAATACTTGTTACTCCTTCAAAGTATTTTTCTAAAAGTGTCTCAATTTTATTTATTTCCATGGGTGTGTGTCTTTATAATGTATTCCCTAATTATTTTTCGCGCTCTAGAAAGTGAAACTCGTACTGCGCTTTCTTTCATTTGTAACAATGCTGCAATTTCTTCAAACTCGTATTGCTCTACATCTCGTAATTGAACAATCATGCGTTGCTGTTCAGGCAATTGAGCTAAACAAGTATCAACCCATTTAAGACTATCTTGATCTTCTAATTTTTTTTCAAGACTTGCTGCAGTATCTACATAATTAGAATGAACTAATGATTCATTATTAGCTCGTTTTGATTTCAGTTGATCCAAACAAAAATTCTTAGTCATGGTCATTGCAAATGCCTCAACGCTACCGTACTTATTTAAAGAATCATTTTTTGACCACAACTTAGTCAGAACCTCTTGCGTTGCATCTTCGGCCTCCTCTTTACTGAGCAATAATCGCTTGGCTAACCTAAAGACTTTGTCCTTAAATGGAGAGATCAAGACTACAAATTCGCTTTGGTTCATACACGTTTTACTAACAACTTATAGATACAAGACGATTGAAAAGTTATTTTGTAACATAAATTATTAAATTAAAACTAAAGTTAGTATTTTTACGTTAATAAGGATATAAACCAAACCTATGAAGACCTACTTTAAAATTCCCCTACTATTACTCATTACACTTTTTGTGCTACAAGGCTGTCAAGACAATGACGATGTAGCAGCTCCAGCTACACTTGAAATACAAGATTTTGTTTGGAAAGGCATGAATCAATACTACCTATGGACAGATGAAGTTGCTAATTTAGATGAAACAAGATTTGCTGATCAAGCTAGTTTAAACAACTTCTTGAAAGATTTTGATTCTCCTGAAAATTTATTTGCAGCTCTACGTGTAGACGCTAACAAAGACAGATTCAGTTGGATTGTTGATGATTATTTAGAGCTAGAAGGACAATTTCAAGGAACTACTAACAATAACGGAGTTGAGTTTGGTTTAAGCAGAAAATCAACTGGCTCATCAGAAATTTTCGGATTTGTGCGCTATATTATACCAGGTTCTAATGCAGCAACTAAAGATATTAAAAGAGGAGATGTTTTTACAGCAGTGAATGGTACACCACTTACAGTAAGTAATTATCAGTCTCTACTTTTTGGGGCTAATAATGATTATACGCTTAACATGGCTGATATATCGGGAGGTGCATTTGTACCCAATGGCAAAAATATAGCCCTGACAAAAACAGTCTTAACCGAAAATCCTATTCTAGTGAATAAAGTAATCACTTCAGGATCTCATAAAATAGGGTATTTAATGTACAACGCTTTTACAGCAAATTTTGATACCAAATTAAATGAAGCTTTTGGTAGCTTAAAAGCACAAGGTATTACAGAATTGGTGCTAGATTTACGTTACAATGGCGGAGGATCTGTGCAAACAGCAACACGTTTAGCAAGTATGATTACAGGACAGTTTACGGGTAAGGTATTTGCAAAACAACAATGGAATAAAGAAATTAATGATTACTTTGAAAGAGAAAGTCCTGAGTCTATTATCAACATTTTCACAGATAAAATAGGCAATACACCTATTAACAGTTTGAACTTAACTAAGGTTTATATTCTTACAAGTAATAGCTCAGCATCTGCAAGCGAACTAGTAATCAACGGATTAAAACCTCATATCAATGTAATTCAAATAGGTGATGTTACCGTTGGGAAAAATGTGGGTTCAGTAACACTGTACGATTCTCCAGGTTTTGGACCCGATAATAGAAATCCAAAACACAGATATGCCATGCAACCTATTGTATTAAAAATAGTTAATTCGGTTGGTTTTGGAGATTATCAAAATGGTTTACAGCCAGATTTTCCTCAGAAAGAAAATGTGAGTACCATGGGTGTTTTAGGAGATGTTAATGAGCCTTTATTGAAAACTGCAATTGCAAAAATTACAGGAACAGGTCGCGTAAGTACTCAAAAACAAAGAGCTGATTATGAAGACTTCAGTAGCTCACAAGCCGTAAACGGATTGAACCAAATGTATATTGAAAAAGCTCCCGAAGGATTGCTAAAAGCATTAGAATAAAAAATTTAAAACCTAATTTTTGCTAGAAATTTGAAGATCCAACCCTTTGAATTTGTGGTATTTTTTTACATATTTTACAAAATGATTGCTAAACAATCTTTTTTGTAAAATAATTTAAAAGCAGGCAATAATTAGTAGTTTTTGTAAGTTTATATAGATTAACTTATAAAACTGAAAACCAATGAAGAAAGCTATTCCATTCTTTTTAGCTTGCGCTACTTTTGTATCGCTAGCATTTGTAAAACCAAGTGTAGAGAACAACAAACAAATTCATGTAGTTATTGATGCTGGGCATGGCGGCTCTGATTTTGGTGCCAGATCAATTACTAGTTCTGAAAAGCAAATTGTAGAACAGGTAACTCAGAAAATAAAATTTTTAAATAAAAATGAAAATGTAATTATTCATTTTACTCGAAATGATGATCAATTTGTATCCCTCTCCAACCGTGCAGATTTCATCAATCAAATTAAACCCAACTTAGTTATATCCTTACACGTAAACCAAAGTCGTAATGAATCAAAATCAGGAATGGAGTTTTATGTGGCTAATGAGTCATTAGTTAACGATGAATCAATTGAAATCGCTAATAAATTGCGTACTAAATTTTTACAAAATGATGCAGTAGCGCCATCTGAAATAAAAAAAGCTCCATTTTTTATTTTAAAAAAATCAGTGGCACCTGCAGTACTCATTGAACTAGGATACCTTTCAAATTCATCTAACAGAGCCTACCTGACTGATGATAAGCAACAAGATCAAATTGCTACTACAATCCTATCATTTGTAGCTGATTTAAAATAAAACAAATTGTAACAAAAAAGCGAGACATTCATTGCTGAGTCTCGCTTTTTTTTCCAATTTAACAAACAATTATTTTCAATTAAAATAAAAAATTCATTCTTATTTTAAAGTTTCTTCCGCATGTAGCATTACCTCTTTTTTTGAGGAAGCAAATTGAATTCTTTTTAATTTCGAACCAACTTAACTTACATGTAAAATACTGGTAAAAGAGATGCTATCACTTATAGCATATTTACAAAGGAGTTGCATTCGATTTTAATAAAAACCTTTGCAACCAATAAATATATATTATTTGTTAAAGTAAAAGCCATTTGGCCCTACTCCTACTGTCAATTCCTTTTGTAAATTGCCCGTTAATGAATACACATACGCTTTACTGTTTGATGCGAAATCTCCTCCATCAGCAATGAAAATTTTATCATTCTCTACTGCAAAACCATACATTACCCCATATTGAGAAGTTGAAGTATAGGTAAACAAAGCAGTTTCACTTGCCTGACTTGCTGTAATATCCATAGCAAAAACACTACTCCCTTTAGTAAAGAAAACCTTAGAGCCATAAATATCTAAATTTTTAGCTCCTTTTAAAGTCGCTGGTAAAACTACTTCTGATACTGATTTGTCAGAAAGTTTAACTTTTACAATTTTACTTGATCCTGAAAAAGGAGAAGCCAAAACGTATAATGTACCGTTTGTAATCTCCATACTGTTAGCACTAGCTCCTACAGTAACTGAAGATTCTAATGCCTTAGTACTAGTATTTACTACTAACACTTTGTCATTATTATAAGGCTCAATGATGTATAATTTATTGCCATCAAGTACTATGCGATCAGCTGTAGCGTTCAAATTAATTTTTGACTCCACTTTATTGGTGGCTAAATCAATTATAGCAACATAATCATCTGTATTACCTTGTGCTCCTCCATAATTATTGGCGTTAGTAACATAAGCTTTGCCGTTTTTTACAACACCATACCTTGGATTAGCTAAGCCAGAATCTATTTTTGCAAGTAACTTAAATGAATATCGATTTACTACATTTATTACATTAGATCCACCAGCAATAATATATGCTTTGTCTCCATCAAAGAAAATATTTTGTACATATTTACCAATGAAATCACCAGCATTTTCAGCGCCATAAACATCTTGTTTAAAAATAGTCATGTCATCACCCAAAAATGATACCGAACCACCAGAGGAATTACCTTCGTTCAAAATAAAAACACCATCATCATAACTACCTTTTGAAACGTTTTCATTTTCATCAGTACTACATGATGCTAAAAATGCAAAAGAAAAAACCACTACTAAAATTCTAGTTACCTTCATTATATTAAAATTTAAAAATTATGTACATATTAAAATTACGCCCTGGCATTATTCTTTGTTCCAAACTCACGTATTTGTGACCCCAAATATTAAGAACTTGAGCACCAATTTTAATATTGTTTAAAATTGGTAAATCATAATCAACGCTAGTATTGCTTACTGTATAAGCTGGAATCACAGCTGCAGGATTATTATCTGCTTGGGTGTATACAAAACCATTATAAAGTACTTGGTAATTGACATTCCATTTTTTATAAGAATATGCTAATGAGGTAGTAGCTTTATGGAAAGGCACAAAAAAAAGTTGTTTTTGTGTTTCCTCGTTTTGTGATATGGTGTAGGCGTAAGTACTATTCAATTGCCAATGACTTTGTCCAATATTTTTATTCCAATTTAGTAAAACCTCAACACCATATGCTTTTACTCGATCTGTATTTTGAGGTGCCCATACTCCGTTATTTCCAGGTACCCATCGCAATAAATCTTTTATTTTATTAAAGTAAACCGTTTGTGTAAGCGATACATTATGATATTTAAAAATATTTGCGAGTTCGCCTTGATAAGCACTTTCTGGTTTTAAATTAGGATTGCCACCACTTTCCCAGTACAAATCATTATAGGTTGGAATTCTAAAATTATGAGAAACATTAGCCTTGATTTGATACCAAGAAATACCGTGCCAACTACTCCCCAGAGAGAACAATACTGGTGATTGGTAATTGTTTGTAATTTCTTTACGAATGCCAAACTCATTTTGCCAATTTTTAGTGGCTTCGTATTTTGCCAAAACAGCAAAACTGCTAATTTCACGCTCATGATTACCAAATCCTGATCCTTCACCTTTAGTTAAATTATACTCTAACAGCGCATTTATTAAAAGTTTGCTATTAAATTGGTGGTTGACATCGGCTTTAACAATCCATGTATTTGTATTGCCAAAACTATAATCAGGCTTTGTATTGTCTTCAAAATATTGATAGCCTTCTGTTATATATGCCGTTCTTAAATAAGTAGTCCATTTATTAAAACTAGCTTGGTACTCTAATAAATTTCTACTAAAATCATTTTTGTATTTTGTACGTGACTCAGATGATGATAACAAGGAAATATTTCGGTCGGTATTTGAGGATTGACTATACAGTTTTAAATACTGTTTTTCATTGAATTTATAACCAACTGTAGCATTTAGTGTGTTTACTTCATAATCTCCATTTTCATTAAATCTTTGGTTTCCCCTCCAATCGTAACTATCTTGAAACTTATAATTATTAGCCGAACTATTTCTAGAAAAACCAAACTGTGTTGACCATTTATTATTTGAAAAAATGCCTTTATACAATAGGTTTTGAGTGTTAAAGCTACCGTAGTCGTATCTTATTTCATTAGAAATTACATCTGTAAAACTTAAATTAGTACCTAAATGTAGCGTTCCACCAATAGCACCACTGCCATAAATAACACTTCCGCCTCCTCCTTTTACTTGTACAGAATTATAATCATTACTCGTTAAAGTATTAAAATCAGTACTGCCGTTCATTTGAGAATTAATATTTATCCCATTCCAAATCACTGCAGTTTGTGAGGAAGTTGTACCCCTAAAAGCAACTGTAGACAACATCCCACGACCGTATTCTTTAAAATACAAAACCGTATTATAGTTGAGTGAATTTGTGAGTAGTCCAGTGTTTTTTGACAAAATAGAGTCATTCAAACTAATTATAGTTTGAGTACTGGAGAATTTGCGCAGTTTAACATCAGAAACGATAACCTCACGTAAACGCGTGATGGAGTCGTTTTGACCCAAAATAACCTGGCTTGCAAAAAAGCAAAATAAGAAGAATACTTTAAAATGTGTCATAATTTCCTGAACCTTTATTCCCGAAAGTCCGCTATTGATTATGAAATAAGGCAGGTCTCCTGGCTTGCGTCTTGTTGTTGACCTTCCCACTCGCCAAGGCGAGCAGTGGTTTTGTAGATAACAACAAGCTTTATAGCTTACAGTTGCGGGCACAGCTTAGGTTTTGAACCTAATTCCCTTTTAATGCGTTCTTGAATGTACTGAACGCAACCAAATTTCGATTGCAAAGATAAAATTATAATGAGAAAATCACCAAAAAAAATGATAATTTTATAAAGTAAGACGTACAACAGCACCAAAATCTACTTTATTCTGAAAAGCATCTTGTAAGGGCAAGTCAGAAACTGCACACAAAAAGCTCCTAATAATCCCTCCATGTGCTACAATTATAACGGGTTTTGTGGTAGCGGAATCCAGTGCATTTTCCATGAAATCCAATACTCTGTTGTGGAGGTTTAAAAACGACTCGCCGTTTGGTACAGAAACATTGACAAAATCAGTCATCCATGGGGTGAAAACTTCGGGTGGAATGCTATCCCAATTTTTCAACTCCCAATCGCCAAAATTCATTTCCATCAATCGTTCATCCAGCGTCACATTTGCAATAGCGAAATTATTTTGAATGTGCTTTGCCAGAATGGTACAACGCTGTAAAGGACTTGAAAAAAGTAGCGCATCCTGCGGCAATTGCTTTAAAATAGCATCAAAAACAGCTTCATAAGGCGTTGCAATTTCAACATCAGATTGGCCGTAGCAAATTCCTTTTTCGCAAACGGTCTCGGTATGTCTAACTAAATAAATTTCCATAATGCACTTATTGATAGATAAAAAATAACTTCGCAAACTTGTTGTGTGGCACCCAAACAATCTCCTGTGTAGCCATCAATCCATTTCTGAAAATAACGGGCTAGAAAAAATCGAGTAAGAAATATTGGTACTAGAACTAAGAGAAATGCTATTTGATAAAAAGATATAACAACCAGTGGAAGTAAACCAAAAAATGCTGCTCCTATAACCTCCTTACTTGAGAAACTTTGAGCAATGGGCTTGCTTTTACTAGAAGCATCCTCACGGGAGTATTCATGTGTGAAAACGATCGATATTGCAGCAAATCTACTAAGAGCATGTCCTGTTATAAAAACTAATAAAAAAGTGAAAACTGACTGGTGATTCGTGAATAGCGATTCACTTTTGACTAAAGTTACTAGGCTCATAAACTTTAGCAAAAAAAGCAACACCAAACCAATAGCGCCATAAGCACCGATAGCACTATCTTTCATAATGGTCAAAATCTTAGTTTTGGTCCAACCACCGCCAAATCCGTCGCACACATCTGCAAAACCATCTTCATGAAAAGCACCTGTAACCAATATACTTGCAATCATTGAAAGGACAATACCAATCTCAGCATTCCATAACCAAGAGGCCGCAGCATAGACTCCAAAGGCCACAGCACCCACAATCCAACCAATTAAAGGAAAATATCGGGATGCTTTGTTTAAATAATCCGGGTTATGATCGATATTTTTAGGACACGGAATACGGGTATAAAACATCAATGCTGTAAAAAATATATGAACTTCTTTTTTCATTTTTATGCTTTGGCTAAGCCAAATTTATAATGTTAATTTGAGTTTTTGGAGTTTACCTGAGCCGATTCAAAACTGGCCATGTCATTTAAAAAAGCAACTGCCGATTCCAAAATGGGAAAAGCCAGAGCACAACCCGTACCCTCTCCCAAACGTAAATCAAGTTGCAAGACTGAACGAACATTTAAAAAATCAAGGATTTTTTGGTGTGCTTGCTCTGCTGAGGAGTGGCAAAAAATAACATTTTCTAAAACCAATTTGTTTTTCGTGTAAGCCACTAAAAAAGCTACTGAACTTATGAATCCATCTACAAGAATGAGCATGTTTTCTATTTTTGCTTGTAGCATTCCGCCTGCTATTTGCATGATTTCGAATCCTCCAAAATAAGCAAGCAAACTATCTACATCTTGTGGACCATTATAATTTTCGCTGCATTTTTCCAGAATTGCAATTTTATGTTGCAGTTGGGTATCATTTATCCCTGTGCCTTTACCCACACATTCAGAAACCGGCAGATTCATCAAAACACTCATCAAAAGTGAAGCTGTAGCGGTGTTCCCAATTCCCATTTCGCCAAAACCAATACAATTTGAGCCTTTTTTTGCAATTGCATCCACAGCATCACTCCCATTTTTAAAACATAGTTCTAGTTCAGTAGCACTCATTGCGGGTCCTTGTAAAAAAGACTGAGTCCCCATTGCTATTTTGTTTGAAATCAGTTTTGTGTTAGTAGGAAAATCATAATTTACACCAGCATCTACAATAGACAGTTCAATGTTGTGCTGCTTGCAAAACACATTAATTGCTGCTCCACCCGCTAAAAAATTAGTCACCATTTGTCTAGTAACATCTTGAGGATACGCGCTAACTCCATGATTTGCTATTCCATGATCAGCAGCAAAAACTACTATATTGGGGTTTCGTATTTGGGGTTCAAGAGATTGAAAAACAGTCCCTATTTGCAAAGCCAGTTTTTCTAAGATACCCAATGAACCGGTAGGCTTAGTCTTAGAATCTATTTTTTCTTGAAGTTGTTTGGCTAGCTTTTCATTTTCAAAATTTGTGGATTGCCATGACTTAGTTTCAGATTTAAAATGATGTAAAACTGAAATTTCTTCAACCAAAGGAGTTTTTGATTTCTGTTTCCAATTGAGTAGTTGCAGCATGGGCTGATTTTCATAATTTGTTGCTGGTTTACCAACACAAAAATATCCCAAAGGCTCCATTTGTTCTGGTAATCCTAGAATGGCTTTAAATTTATGGTAGTTTAATATCGACACCCAGCCCATGGAATATCCTTGCTCTGTAAGCGAAAGCCAAATGTTTTGAGCTGCACACACGGCACTAAACTTTATAGACTCATTACTTCCTACTGTACCTATTGTAAAATTATTGAGTACAGATCTGTCATAAGCTATTACTAATCCCACGGGAGCCTCCTCAATAGCTTCTAGTTTTAAGGCTTTGTATGTTTCTTTTTGGGATTCATCATTGGTTAGGTTAATAGCTTTTTTATCGTATTCTAAAAACAATTCTTTAATTGCATGCTTGATTTGGGGAGACTTAATCAAGAAATATTTAGTCGCATCAGTGAGTCCTACAGATGGTGCGTAATGACCCGCCTGCAAGGCTTTTTCAAGAACTTCGTCTGGAACTTCATCGTTGGTAAAATGACGAGTATCTCTGCGAGATTGTATAATTTCTTCTAGGTAAGTCATTTTTTTTTTTAAAATTTGAATTGGATATTTTTTTCTAATAATTTTCGAGAAAAAACTATAAAATAATTCTATAAACTTTAGCATTTATTGCCAAACTACAAAACAATACGAATCATAAGTTACCGTTGTATACTCTGGGAGATTTATAGGACTTTCAAATAATGGGCAATTTAGCACTAGAGTATGAAACTCACCATTCTCTCCGCAAGGATCAACTCCAATACCTATTAATTCCTGGGCTAAGTCAAGTGACAGTATTTTTCCTAAATAGTTTTCTCCCATGTGGGTATTACAAGACACGATCATGGTTATTATACCGTTTGCAATCATATCTCGCACCAGCTGCATTCGGTTTTGTTGCCACAAAGGCAAAATAGCTTGTAAAGAAGCAGCAGCACAAACCTTTTCTTCCCAGTCCTTGTGAGCCTGCAAATCAATATCACCAAATACGGCAGCTTGTAAATCGTATTTTGATTTTAAGTCCTTTAATACGTGTATAAATTTACTTTCATAATCACACCAAGTAGCAGGAATTCCGCATAATGGGAGATTCATTTTTTGAGCTTGCTGTTCTAAAATAGACAACGGCAAACCGTGAGAACGAGAAACTTTTCCGTTTTCATTCATCATGTTGAGAACTACTTTGGGCGTATTTCCTGCTTGAACAGCATTCATCATGGCATAACAACTGTCTTTCCCTCCACTCCATGAGGTTACAAAATTCATATACTGGTTTTTATTGTTACTGGAATTCCAGATACCATCAACACAACGGTATCAGCCGTTTTAGCAATATACTGGTTCATCCATCCTTGTAACTCCGTGAATTTTCTACCTACAGCAGTATCTGCATGCAGTCCCATTCCTATTTCATTTGTAACTATAATAATGGTAGTATTTTGTTGTTTTGCAAGAGCATCAATTTCAGCTTTTGCTTGTTCCAAACACTCAGAAATATTATTTTTAGTATCCACAAAAAAATTAGTTAACCAAAGCGTGACACAGTCTATTACGGCTACTTTGCCTGTAAAATCAATTTCACTTAAGAACTTTTCTTTTTCAATATTGATCCAGCGTCCGTCTCTATCTTTTTGATGCCTATCAATTCGTTCTTGAAAATTAGCATCCCATTTTCTAGCAGTTGCTACATATATAGGATTGCTGGAACGTTCTTTGGCTAAACTTTCAGCATAGCTGCTCTTTCCTGAACGTTCACCACCCGTTATTAAATATATCATTCTTTGTTTCTTTCTTTATAAAATTCTTTTTTCTACTTTTTAATGGAAAATCAGTCCTGTATCCCAGACCCTTTTCACTTCAATCTAACTTTTTGTTATTGAGTATTTTTGTTCATGCTTTTTCAGTACTACTATCTTTTTGAAATTGCAAACTCCTTTCTAAGCAAGAAGGGCACATACAATCTTTTTTAACATCTGATACATGTACCACAGGAAAATCATAACACCAGCAAGTGACACAACTGTTTTCAACAAGACATAAAAAAGGCACTCCACAATTTGAACAACTTTTATTTGTTGGCTTATTCATGATGTAAATATAGTATTTGTTCAATTTTTTACTACCAAAAATAAACAAGAAATTTTATAATTTTAATTTACCTTTGCGTCAAGCGAAAAATTAAGCCATGAGAATTTCCATACAGCGCACCCTTTTTATTGTGATGATTTCAATTTTTATTGGATGTAATAAAAAAGAAAATACCACTGCAACTGATTCCACCACTGCTGCAAACAGCATTGAATACGCCTCAGGACTGTCAATACATAAATACGAAGGATTCTCTAAAGTTACGGTGTCAAATCCTTGGCCCGAAGCCAAAAAAAAATTCACCTACATCTTACAAGAAAAAAATAGCATTGTACCTGATAGTTTAAAGAAACATCCCGTAATACAAGTACCATTACAATCTATTGTTGTAACCTCAACAACAATAATTCCGTTCCTAGAAATGCTCCAAGTAGAACAAAAACTTACGGGTTTTCCACATACCAATTATATATCATCTGCTAAAACCAGAAAGCGTATTGATGCTGGATTAGTTAAAAATTTAGGTCAAAACGAAAAATTAAACGTAGAACAACTCATTGAATTAGAGCCAAATTTAATTGTAAGCTTTGGCATAAACAACAACAATCCTACTCTTGATAATTTACAAAAAAGCGGCCTTAAAGTGCTTATTCAAGCCGACTGGATGGAGCAAACACCACTAGGAAAAGCAGAATGGTTGAAATTATACGGCGCCTTATTTGGAAAAGAAAAAGAAGCCAAAATCATCTTTGACACCATAGTAAAAAACTACAAGGAAGCACAACAACTCGTAGCTCAAAAAAAATCAACCTCAACAGTTTTATATGGTTCTATGTACCAAGAACAATGGTATGTAGCAAAAGGAAACAGCTGGGTAGCGCAGTTCATGATGGATGCAAAAGCAAATTATTTATGGGCCGACATTAAAGGTACAGGAAGTTTAAGTCTACCTTTTGAAAAAATTTTAGAAAAAGCAAGAACTGCTAAATACTGGATTGCAACAGGCTCTTTTAACAGTAACAAAGAGTTTGAAAACAGCAACCCGCATTACAATCAATTTGACGCCTTAAAAGCTAAAAATGTATATACTTTTGAGAGTAAAGTGGGGCCAACTGGAGGAACTATCTATTATGAATTAGCAACAAGCCGTCCTGATTTAG
>NZ_MTCA01000030.1:0-24579 GCF_002150205.1 Flavobacterium sp. FPG59
ATATATAATGACTCAAGCATATTTATAACAACTAGCTTAACGGAGGGCTGGGGATTACCGCGTGCGGAAGCTATGCTGTGCGGTTGTGCAACAATTATAACTGATATAGAAGGACATAGAGATTACGGAGTAAATGGTGAACATTTTTTGATGGTTCCGCCAAATGACCCAAATGAATTAGCAAATGCCATACTTAAATTAATTGAGGATAATGAACTGAGGTATAGAATTTCAGAATCAGGTAACCAATTGATCAAAAAATTTACTTGGGAAAGCTCTTATAAACAAATGCAAACATATTTTAAATGAACGAAGAAATACATAACGCTTTCGAAATAATAAAAGAAGGAGGTATTATTTTATACCCAACAGACACCGTTTGGGGAATAGGTTGCGACGCCACAAATCCTGAAGCTGTTGCCAAAATATACAAACTCAAACAAAGAGCCGAAACACAAAGCATGATTGTTTTGATGAACGGAGAAAAAATGATGTACAATGTTTTTA
The DNA here is from genome assembly GCF_002150205.1 of Flavobacterium sp. FPG59. Taxonomy (NCBI): domain Bacteria; kingdom Pseudomonadati; phylum Bacteroidota; class Flavobacteriia; order Flavobacteriales; family Flavobacteriaceae; genus Flavobacterium; species Flavobacterium sp. FPG59. Next base: position 508 of record NZ_MTCA01000030.1, read on the forward strand.
AGGATATTCCTGAAGTAGCCTGGCAAATTATTGATCTGTCCGAAAAACCTACGACCATAATCTTAGACAAACCAAGAAATGTAGCTCCAAATTTAGTTTCAGGAGACAACTCATTAGGTATCCGCATTGTAAAAGAGCCTTTTTGCTTTAAGTTAATGGAAAAGATGAAAAAGCCACTGGTTTCAACATCAGCAAATATTTCGGGCCAACCTACCCCTATTGCTTTTAAAGATATTAGTCCAGAAATTATAAAAGGTGTAGACTATGTTGTAAATTTGCATCGCGACAAAATAGCCGGTAAACCTTCGACAATCATAAAATTGACTAATGATTCTCAGGTAAAAGTGATTCGGAAATAGTTTGCAGTATTCAGTTTCTAGTTTTCAGTTTAACAACTTTAGACTTTAGACTTTAAACATTTTTAAAATGAGCATTAAAACTTCATATAAAGAAGCCTTAAATAATAAAATTTTCGAAGTCATCTCTCAAGCTTCTCAAGAACTTAACGTGGATAGTTATGTAATTGGTGGTTTTGTTAGAGATTTACTTTTGAATAGAAACTTTAAAAAAGACATTGATATTGTTGCTGTTGGTAGCGGAATTGAGTTGGCTTTAAAAGTGTCTCAATTGCTTCCTAACAAACCAAAAGTTCAGGTTTTCAAAACATACGGAACAGCAATGTTACGTTTTGAAGATACCGAAATTGAGTTTGTAGGCGCCAGAAAAGAATCCTATCAATCTGATAGTAGAAATCCTATTGTTGAAAACGGTTCGCTTCAAGATGATCAAAACCGACGCGATTTTACAATCAATGCGCTTGCATTATCACTCAATAAAGACAATTTCGGAGAATTATTAGACCCTTTTAACGGTCTTGAAGATTTAAAAAACAAAATAATTAAAACACCATTGGATCCAGATATTACTTTTTCTGATGATCCGTTGCGGATGTTGAGAGGCATTCGTTTTGCGAACCAATTAGAGTTTGAAATCGAAGAAAATTCGTTTCAATCCATCAAAAAGAATGCAGATCGAATCAAAATTATCTCAGGAGAACGTATTGTAGATGAATTGAATAAAATACTTTCTACTGACAAACCTTCTATTGGGTTCTTATTACTATTCAAAACCGGACTTTTAGATCTAATTTTACCTGAATTAACAGCCTTAAATCAAGTAGAAGAAATAGAAGGTCACACCCACAAAAATAACTTCTACCACACGCTGGAAGTAGTTGACAATATATGCCCAAATACAGATGATGTATGGTTGCGCTGGGCTGCCTTATTACACGATATAGGCAAAGCTCCCACAAAACGTTTCACTAAAAAACAAGGTTGGACATTTCATGGACACGAATTTCTAGGTGGGAAAATGGCTAAAAAAATATTTGAACGTTTGCATATGCCGCTAAACCATAAAATGAAATTTGTACAAAAAATGGTCATGATGAGTTCCAGACCCATTGTACTTTCTCAAGATACCGTAACAGATAGTGCGGTGCGTAGATTGGTATTTGATGCGGGCGAAGATGTTGAGAATTTAATGACATTATGCGAAGCTGATATCACTACTAAAAACCCAAATAAATTTAAAAAATACCACAAAAATTTTGAAATAGTTCGCAAAAAAATTGTGGAAGTAGAGGAACGTGATCAGGTTCGTAATTTTCAACCTCCTATTACAGGAGAGGAGATTATGGAACATTTCAATATCAAACCATCAAGAGAAATTGGTATCATCAAAGAAGCAATTAAAGAAGCAATCCTTGAGGGTGAAATCCCAAATGAGTACGATGCAGCTTTTGATTTTATGCTAAAAAAAGCATCTAAATTAGGTTTAGTCAAAGTTTAACTATTGTGTATTCGTTTACTCCAATGAAATGAGATAATTTTACAAAAAAATACAATTCTTGTGCAAAAATACTTTTTAAAATCAGCAAAAATAGCTCTCGTTTTAGTTTATCTAGTCATCTTTGCAGGTGCCTTTGTTCGATTGACTGGTTCTGGAATGGGCTGCCCTGACTGGCCTAAATGTTTTGGTTATTATATTCCGCCAACAGACCAAAAAGAGCTTTTGTTTACACCGAAAAAAGAGTACAATAAAGGCCAAGTAATTATAAAAGAAGAATCATTATTAGTTGCTAAAGAGGATTTTGTTGCTAAAGAAAATTTTGAAACATCTAATTGGACACCTTATCAAAAACACGATTATGCCATTTTTAATCCTATTCACACTTGGGTAGAATACATCAATAGACTCTTTGGTGCCCTAGCCGGTATTGCATGTATTATAACACTAGTGCTTTCTTTTGGATATAGAAAACAACAAAAAAATCTTATTTACATGTCCTTTTTTGTGTGTGTTCTTATGGCATTTCAGGCTTGGCTAGGGAAAACAGTTGTAGATTCTGACCTGAGTCCGTATAAAATTACCACACACATGCTCGCTGCTTTGTTAATCCTAGCCATACAACTTGTGGTTATTTACAGTGTGAAAACAAATAACAAACCCGTGGTATTCAAAACAAAATTCAATACTATTTTACTTGTTTCGTTAGCACTAACAATCGTACAGATTGTATTGGGTACAGATGTAAGAGAACATGTTGACATTGTTTCTAAAACAGGAGCGCCAGAGGTCATGTGGCTTCAAAACCCAACTGTAGAATTTTACATTCACAGATCTTTTTCGATACTTGTACTGGCTATAAATGCTTATTTATTCTATATGAATAGCAAACTAAATTTAAATGCAAACAAATTAAAATGGGTCATGTTCCTGCTTGCTTTTGAAATTATTTCGGGCATTGCAATGTATTATTTTGATTTCCCTTTTGGTACACAAACCATACATATTGTTCTTGCTACCCTCCTTTTTGGGGTTCAATTTTATTTGGTTTTAGAGTCATATTCACAAAGAAAAAAATAACTTTAAAATCCGTTCTTGACTATATTGTCACATCTTTTTTTGCTTACTAATTATTAAAATGTCTAAACTTGCAGCTCAAGATAAATTTTTAGATTTATCAGATTACGGGAGATTTTTTGGAAAATTTCTTGCCAACCAATTAAAAGATACGCGCTTCACTCCCATTCATGTTACGGTCCTTTTTGGCATTTCTGGACTATTAGCCATTTATAGTATTTTGCAAGGACATTACTTTTGGGCTGCATTTTTCTTAATCCTAAAGTCAGGAATTGATGCTGCCGATGGTGAGCTTGCAAGGTTAAAAAAAACGCCTTCTTACACGGGTAGATATCTTGATAGCGTGTTTGATATTGTATTGAATTTTTTGTTTTTAATGACCATTTGCTATGTTTCTAAAACCACTTTACTTCCTACAATTTTAGCCTTTATTGGTATTCAACTACAAGGTACTTTATACAATTATTACTATGTTATTTTAAGAACAAAATCTGTAGGAGGGGATACCACAAGCAAAATATTTGAGCATAAATCTCCACGAGCTTTACCGGGAGAAACACAAAAATCAGTAGATATTTTATTCGCCATCTACACCATAGTTTATGGAGTTTTTGATAAAATCATACACGCTCTTGATCCTGATGCATACAAAGTAAAAACATTCCCTAACTGGTTTATGACCTTGCTTTCTATATATGGACTAGGCTTTCAATTGCTATTAATTGCAGTTTTACTTGCGCTTGACTGCATTGAGTACATCATACCTTTCTTTATCTTTTACACTACTTTTATTTTAGTCTTAATAGGTATTAGAAAACTTGTTTTTAAGGCATAAACCCATCATAGACAATATCTATACCTATTAACTAAAAACCACATTACCATAACTTTAAAACAAAACAATTGCAGCTATAATTTAACACCTTATTTCAAATCAACGCATGTTGTAAACAAGTATTAAATACTATTAGCTATTGGAATTATGCAATACATTTAAAGAATTGTATAACATTTAAACAACTAAATTTTACCAAATTTGTGAATAACAAATAGTAATTTTAAAATTAGATATTATGCCAAATTCAAATGAAATTAAAGGAACCTGGAATGAGTTGAAAGGAAAATTAAAACAAAAATTTGCCGATCTTACTGAAGATGATTTATTGTACGAAGAGGGTAAAGAAGATGTAATGTGGGGTAAATTACAACAAAAATTAGGCAAGACAGAAAAAGAAATTAAATCTTTACTTGACTAGTTTTTGATTACAGGGACAAGTGTTTATAGTACCGTTTTTAAAATATTATTGATTTGAATTCTTTTTAAAAACGGTACTATAAACACTTTTTTTGGACTACAAAAAAACTATCCTATCCAAGTCTTAAAATCAGTTACTTTTTCACGACTTACAACTACCTCATCCTCTTTGTAAGTGGGTAAAACAACCTTCAATCTAGAGTTGCTATAAAGGACAATTTCCTTAATTGCTTTCATAGGAATTATAAACTTTCTGCTAATTCTAAAAAAATCTTTGGGGTCTAATTCCTGTTCTAAATTTTCTAGAGTAACATCTATTAAATAATTTCTGTTATCATACGTGTGAATGTATGTGCCTTTGTTTTCGCTAAAAAAACATTCAATTTCATCTATTGAAATTACTTTGAGATGCTGCCCTATTTTTACGGTAAAACGTTTTTTATAATTTTTTTCAAAAGGATTGGATAGCATCTTTTTGATTTGTTCAAAATCAATTGCGAGGTTTTGAATAGGTACTTCTTGTTTAGGCAAAAGCGATTTAAATTTGGCAACAGCCACTTCTAAATCATCCTCATCAATTGGTTTCAAGAGGTAGTCAATACTATTCAATTTAAAAGCCCTTAATGCATATTCATCATAAGCCGTTGTAAAAATTACAGCACTTTTAATTTCAACTTTTTCGAAAATCTCAAACGATAAACCGTCAGATAATTGAATGTCTAAAAAAATCAAATCGGGATGTTCGTTTGCAGAAAACCATTCGACCGCTTCTTCTACAGAATGAAGCATCGTTTGTACTTGTACGCCTAACTTTTCCACTTTACGTTGTAAAAGTCGTGCAGCTGGTTTCTCGTCTTCTATAATTAATGTTGTCATGAATGGTTATGCTTGCTTTATAAATGATTGTTTGGCTTTTATTGCTGAGTAAAAATAAGAATTTAGTTATTCCCAATTCGAGTTTTTTTGTTTCTCCATTAGTTCTTTGATTTTACGCTCTTCCCAATCGCGTCCTAAAAATACTGGCGGTAAAAAAACCGATAATCCATGTGCGGCTAAACCAATTCCCCAAAATAAAGCAGTAGCAAAATTTTTCCATTGAAAATAGCTTTCGTCTGGCTTCAGGTTTTGTGTATTCAACACTATAATCATTATATTAATGACTATGTAAACAATAAGGTGCGTATAAAAACCTTTAATTTTTCGAACTCTTTTTAGTGCATTATCGTACGCTATTTGATCTGTTGTTGTCATGATTACTCGTAGGTATTAGTTTTGTTTTTCTCTTCTTGAATGTATTGTTTGATTTTTCTTTCTTCCCAATTTTGTCCAAAAAATGGAAGCCAATTGAAAACTCTAATGGCGTGAAATAAAAGTCCAATACCCCAACTTCCGAAAGTCCAAAGGAAAAAAATGTAATTTGGAGAATACCTAAAATTTATTAGGATCAGAATTCCATTTACAAGTATAAATGAAGCAAGATGTGAATAAAACCCTTTTAACTCCTCCACTTGCTTTTTAGCGATTTGATACTGCTCAAATTCGCTATTGTTTGGTTTATTTAGTTCCATTTGTTTGTTTTGTTTTTGTTTAAAATCTGTTGAATTTTTTGTTCTTCCCAATTTTTGCCGTAGCCAAAGGTTTCGAGTGCGTGAAACGTGAGTCCCATTCCCCAGCCCAAAAGCGGGAACCAAAACCATTGAAAAGGATGCGGCGAACTCAGGTTAACGATGATTAAAATGGGGATTACAATACAGTACGAAATTAAATTTCCGTAAAATCCTTTTAATCTTTCTACTCTTTCTTTAGCTCTTGCATAGGCTAAATTTTCGTTGCTAATTGTATTTGTTTCCATAGCGGCTATTTGTTTGGTTAAAATAGGAATCAGCACTTTAAAGTCTGTTTCCGTTTGTTCTACTAAAACTTTTCTCTTTGATAGCAAGGCATAACGGCTCACAATGTTTTGCAATCCAACTCCTTGACGGTCTTGCAAAACCTCTTTTTTTTGCAAATTGTTTTGAACTACCAGGTAATTATCCTGAATAAAAATAGTTATTTGCAAAGGTTTATTTTCACTTACTACATTATGCTTGATGGTGTTTTCTAGTAATAACTGTAAAGATAATGGCACTACCCTAGCTTCTAAATTATCAAAATCAGTTGGTAATTGAAAGGTGATGCTGTTTTCAAATCGCATTTTCAATAAATTCATATAGGTTTTGGCAAAAGCCAATTCCTCGGCAACACTTACAAGCTCTTTGTCCTTTTGTTCTAAAACATAGCGGTAAATCTTAGATAAAGAGGTGGTAAAACGTTGTGCATTTTCAGGATTTTCTTCGATTAAAGAACTCAAAACATTCAAACTATTGAACAAAAAATGTGGGTCAATTTGGTTTTTTAAACTTTCGAATTTTGCATTGGCTGTACCAGCAATAATTTTTTGTTCCTTGACTTTGTTCTCATTATACGCTTTGTAAAAATAAATAGCATGTATGGTTAGCGTAACAAAAAAAGTTATAATACTGGATACAATGTAGCTCTCTGGGTTTTCATTTTCCAAAAACTCTTGCAAACTTTTGTTGTTATAGACTACTTCTTCAAACAAGTGCAATAAAAAAATTACGATTAAAGACAGGACAACCGAGCCCGCAAAACCAACAAACAATCTCTTTTTAGAAAAACGTTCCACAAATAAAGCGTCCAATTTTATAAAAAAAAGTGCATTGGTACCATATAATGTGAGCGTATACAAAGCCGTGAACAAAAAGTGAGTTAGCAATCGCTGGTTAAATCCTATTGTACCGCCCATAACTACCGTAAATAATTGCATTAAGACAAAAATTACTAAGGTTAGTTTGAATGCTTTTTGTAATTGTTGAAGAAATAAGTTCATTTTATAAATTCTTTAGTTTCCTGCTAGCCACAGCAACGTCAATTGTTTTAATTTTATTTACAATTTTTTTGAGCCATTTGTGCTCTCTCTAATCCCCATGAAGGTGAAAAAACTGTTTCAGGTTTAAAAGTAGCAAAAAGTCCAATAGCTTTTTCAATTTGCGCACACATTGGTTTCGTATCCGTTCCCCAGAATTTCGCTCCGCCTATTTCAAATTCTGCTTTGCAAAACACTACTCTTGGGTTTTCAGGGGCAATGGCATTTGCTTTTGCGTACAATTCCATTACAGGTCCAGCTAATTTTTGTCCGTTTGTCATGGGATCAAAAGCAATCCAGGCAGTATGAATCATAGCTTGAACCACAAGCAACTCTGCATTATTAGGGTTTTTATCCATTTCAACATCAAGTGCTTTTTGAGCTTTATCAAGCAATAAACTTACTTGCTCTTTATCCTTTGTGCCAAAAGCAGCATTTGTATTTACCAGTGCCACATAATAATTAGGCAACCAGCTTGATTTTTCAGCAGCTGCAATTCTTTCAAATAAAGCCGATGCTTCGGTACTTTTTCCTTCACCCCACAATTGAAGTGCCTTACCCATACCTTGTTCAAATTGGCCTTGAGCCGAAATATAAGAACTGATAAACAATACGATGGTAACAATAATTTTACTCATAACTTTAGTTGTTTTAATTGGATTTTGGTTCATTGTTGTTTTCATAATTTTTTGATTTTAAGATTATTTGATATAATGTTTGAAACGCTTTGTTTTAATTACACTTCAAAAGTAGATTGCTTTTTAAAGCTTAAAAATTGATTCCTACCGAACTGTAGAATTTAATGGATGAGTTGTGTTTTGAATAGATATTTATTTGTAATTTTGATAAAAAGACTTGAAGATGAGCACTGCTGAATTAAAATTAAAATTATTCCGTGAAATCGATAATTTGGAGAAAACCAAACTAGAGAAAGTGTACGGGTTACTATTAAATTTTATTAATTCGGAGAATAATGGCAATGAATGGGAAGTAATGTCATTAGCTCAGCAACAAGGACTACAAGACGCAATAGAAGAACTGGATTCAAATTCTGGTCTTAATCATCAAACTGTTTTGGATAAATACAAAACAAGATATGAATAAGGCAATCAGGTGGTCTTCATTTGCTGACAAAGACCTTGCTAACCTATTAGAATATCTTGATGCAAAATGGAACAAATCAGTTTGTTTAAACTTTATTGACCATTTGGATTATTGCATTACTTTAATCCAAGAAAACCCTGGGCAATTCCCGTTTATCAATAAAAAACTCCAAATTAGAAAGTGTATAGTCACCAAACAAAATTCTCTTTACTACAGAGAAACAGACACTACTATTGACATTTTACGGCTTTATGACACCAGACAGCATCCTACAACTTTAATTTGAGATGAAAGTCTTAAAGTCTAAAGTCATAAAGTAACATGAGTTTACATATATCAGGCCTTTAGACCTTTGACTTTAAGACATTATGACTAATTTAAAGATTCCTTAACTGATTGTCTTTTTTATCGTTGCTGATGGTCCAAAAGAATCCTACGAAGAAAAAACGATCTGCGGTTGGAATGATTTCTCTACGGTTGTAAATGCCAGCGCTGTTTGGATTTTTAGCGTATTCGTACCCAAATACATTTTGAGTTCCTAAAATATTTGAGACAGAGAAATATAAAATTTTCTGCGGAGCCAATAAGTACGCCCAATTAAAGCTTAAATTGTTAAAATCTTTCGTTTTACCGTTCATGAATTTTGTTTCATTGGGATTGTTGTACGGGCGACCTGAACTGTAAGAATTCGTAAATCCTATCTGCGATTTCCAGTTTGTAATAAAGTATTTTGTAACGATCGACAAGCTGTGATCAGCAACAAAACTTGGTGTGACTGTGGCCTTGAAATTTCTATAATCTCTTTTGGTATCAATGTAGGAATAGGAAATCCAATACTCAAGATTTTTGATTGAATTGTTGTCGCGCCAAAACAAGTCCAAACCTGTAGCGTATCCTGAACCAGAATTATTAAAATTTGAATTAAATGCAGCTACATCAGTATCAAATTTTACCAAGTCACGATAGTTTTTGTAATAGGTTTCGGCTCTAAAAGTTTTTCCGTTTTTAGCATACTGAAAGTTTAAAAGATAATGTGATGCTTTTTCGCTTTCTAAAGGAGTATTTACGGTATACTTGAGGTAATCAGCGTTAGGAGTTTGAGTAAAATCGCCATAAGCAAATGAAAATTGACTGTTTTTAGCCATTTTGTATGCAAAAGAAACTCTTGGCGAAATAGCGTTTTCGTTTAAAACACTATTATTTGCTGCGCGTATTCCCACTTTTGCAGCCCATTTTTTAGAGAAGAAAATATCAGCCTCAGAGTACACTGCTGCTATGTTTGAATCATATCCACTGTTAAAAACCATACCTGAACTTTGGCTGAAATCTTCATGGAATTGGGTAACAAAATAATCAGCTCCAAAAGACAGTTTTAATCGATCTGAGAAACTTTTTTTCAACTTCACTTTAAAATGTGCTGCATTTTCTTCATTGTTCACTTTATCTGAATCTAAGTTTATGACATTGTTGCTGTAGCCATAACTCAATCCAGAGGTGATTTGCCAGTTGTTCCCAAAAACTCCTTTGTAAGACGTGTTAAAATAAAAATTGTTATTGTTTAAATCTACTCTTATTTTCTTTGGAGCATTGATGTTTTCTTGATTGATATCAAATTTTGAAGCGTCAAATGCAGCGTAAACTTTTAAAATTCCGTTGTTGAAATTATAGCGATACACCGTTTCTCCCGAAAGCGATTGAAAAGGACTGTTCCAATCTACGTTTTGAGGAATCGCAGCTTGATAAGGAGCAAGATTCAAATAATTAGCATTCACACTCAAGGAACTTTTTTTCCATTTTTGGGTATTCCCAATTCCTAAACCTACGGTCATCAAACTAATTTCGGTTTTGTTTTGATCTGGATTATCCTGCGTATTGAGTAACAACACACTGGATAATGCTTCGCCATATTCTGCAGAATAGCCACCGGTAGAAAAAGCGATTCCGCTAAATAAAAACGGTGAAAATCGGCCACGAGTAGGTAAATTGTTGGTAGTTGAGCCATAAGGTTGCGCTACTCTAATCCCATCTACAAATGTTTGTGTCTCATTGGCCTCGCCACCACGAACAAATAATCTTCCGTCTTCGCCTACTGTTTGTGTTCCTGGCAAAGTTTGCAAAGCCGCAATAATATTCCCTGCTGATCCTGCTGTGGTCACAATATCTAGAGGTTTTAACACCGAAACTCTCGATTTATCGCCCGCTTCAAATGTACCGGCAGTAATAACAACAGCATCAAGCGCTGTAACACTTGAACTTAGTTTAATAGTTTTATCCGTAAAAGTAGCCACATCAATTGCAGTTCTTGAAGTTTCGTAAATCAAAAAGCTAACTACTAAGGTTTGATTTCCCGTAGCTGTGGTTGTAAAACTAAAACTACCAGAATCAGAACTTGTAGCGCCGTCATAGGTTCCTTCTATAAAAATATTAGCCCCTGCAACAGGCTTTCCCTTCTCATCAACTACTTTACCTGATATTGTTTTTTGTGCCAAAAGAAACGAGCTAACTACTAAAAATAAAAATGTGAGTGTGGTTTTCATAATATTGTGATAATTTGATGACCCAAAAGTATCTCAGAAAAAAAGCTTTGAAAACAGAACCTTACTCAACTGTTGAAAATGGATGCTGAGTTGTGGGATTTTTAATTTTAGGCTATATTTACCTAGTTGCAAAAGATAAGTATGTTACGAAATACGTGAGGGATAGCAGTGAAAATCCTTTGCTGACCCGTTGCAAAAAAGGGACAGGAAAGATTGTAACGTATAGCCCGACCGGAGCTTTTGCGGAGGGCACGCCCAAAAAAATGAAACCAAATGGATTTGAAATCAGAAAAGGAAAAAATGATTGCTGGCGAATATTATTCGGCTGGTGATCCTACATTATTAAAAGACCGACGACGTGCGAAGTTATTATTGCATCGCTTGAATGTGACAGAGTATAGAATGACAAAAAAAGCGCGCGAAATTATTCAGGAATTGATTCCTAATGCGGGGACCAACTTATATATTGAGCCTCCGTTTCATTGTGATTACGGCTATAATATTGTGTGTGGCGACAATGTGTATTTTAATGTAAACTGTGTGGTGCTGGATTGTGCCACGGTAACTATAGGATCGAATGTTTTTATAGCGCCCAACGTGCAATTGTACACCGCTACGCACCCACTTGATGCGGAATTACGCAAAACGCTAGAAAACGCTTTGCCAATAACGATTGGCGATGATTGCTGGATAGGCGGCAATAGCGTTATTTGTCCTGGTGTAACGATAGGTGCGGGTTGTGTAATTGGCGCAGGATCTGTAGTGACAAAAGACATTCCGGACAATTCACTTGCGGTGGGAAATCCAGCACGGGTGATTCGGGAACTGAACGTTTAGTGAAATGCATCAAAGCGAATTTCCTTAAATAAATTTTATTATATTTGTTTGTAAATTAAAAACAAACATCATGAAACACCTTAAAACATTTCTAGTATTAGCACTTATTGTTGTTGCAAACTCAGTTTCTGCACAATCAACTTTTGATAAATGGCCAGCTATAAAAGAATTTCACGAAGTATTATCTGAAACGTTTCATCCTGCCGAAGAAGGAAAGTTAGCACCTATAAAAGCACGTTCTAATGAATTATTGGCAAAAGCTACGAAAGTGCAAAAAACTGAAATTCCAGCTGAATTTAAAACAGAAATTATTACAGAACTGGTAAACCGCTTGCAAGCCAATAGCAAATCACTGAACCAAATTGTTACCAATAAAGGTACAGATGCTGAGATTGTAAAATCGATCACGGGACTACACGATATTTTTCATGAAATTGTTGGTATCTGCTCCGACTCTAAAAAATAAAATACCAAGCCTAATCAAGTGATTAGGCTTTTTTTTTTGACATAAACTCAATTAGAAGTAATCTTATTTAGTTTTATTTTATAACTGATAAAAGTAGTTTTTATCCAAAAAAGAAAAAGCAAATATGTAGTTACCTTGACTACCAAGATAACAAGTAAAATAAAAATCTTATCAACAAATCGAAAAACTAAAATCGAAAACTGAAATTAAATTTTACCTTTGACCTTTCAATAAAAACAACGATTATGGTTTATAAATTTAGAGTCATTCTAGACGCCGAGGAAGATATTTTTAGAGACATTGCAATACTTGAAGACGATACTTTAGAGGATTTACATAATGCTATTTTCAATTCCTTTGGTTTTGACGGGATGGAGGTTGCTTCTTTTTATACGTGTGATGAAACGTGGAATCAAGAGGATGAGATTCCGATGTTTGATACTGGCGATGTTCCTGGTGAACAAAAAACCATGAGTGACTACAAATTATCAGAGATTTTAGATAAAGAAAATACGAAAATCATTTACGTATACGACTTCATCAACATGTGGACGTTCCTTGTAGAGCTTGCCGCTATTGAAGAACAAGTTCCTGGAAATTTCTATCCTGAAACTTTATTCTCTCACGGTGAAATGCCCGATGAAGCACTAGAAAAAAACTTTGAAGCCGATAATGCCGACGATTACAATGATGAATTTGAAGATGGTTTTGATGATGATGACTTAGACATGTTTGAAGGCGATGACAGTTTTGAAGACTACGGTTTTGAAGAGAATTGGAATTAGTTTGCAGTAAGGTTCTAAGGATTTAAGGTTCTGAGGTGCAAAGTTCTTACATGAATTAAATTTAATATTTTCACACCATGAGCAATTTTAGAAACCTGCTGATTTGGCAAAAATCAATGTCATTAACAACTAAAATTTATAATTCAACCAAGAAGTTTCCAAAAGAAGAAATATTTGCATTAACATCACAAATAAGACGAAGCTCAGTTTCAATTCCGAGCAATATTGCCGAAGGGTTTGGAAGAGAGAGCAGTAAAGAATATTTACGTTTCTTAAATATAGCCATTGGATCATTATTTGAATTACAAACACAAATAGAGATCGCAAAAAACATAGACTATTTAAACGAAGATGAATTCACTACGTTGTACGAAGATAGTCGAGAGATTGAACGAATGCTGGTTTCGTTCATCAATAAAATTAAAGAGAGAGATTAAAACCTTAGTAACTCAGCAACTTTTCACTTAGCACCTTAAAGAAAGAAATGATCAACTTATTTAACACCCATATCGAAAATTTATCCATTCACAGAGTGGGTAACAAGAGTAGAAACGAAGCTATTTTTTTATCTGAGCAACCGTATGCGTTGCAAGACGAAATTGTGCCTTTGATGAAAGAATTTTTCTTTAAACCTTTTAGAGAAAAAGAAGAAAATTATTATCAATTTGCTCATGAAATTGACTTAGACTACAATGACATGTTCAAATACGCCACTGAGATTTTTGACAATCCGAACAATGTACACGAGGTTTCAAAAAAAATCACCACGCATTTGTTTGAGCAGTCCAATCACCCACATATCAAAAACGGTGAGGTGTACGTAACCTATTTAACCAATTTAAGCATTGACAACAATGTAGTAGATGCTATAGGTATTTTTAAGAGTGAAATTCAGGCTGACTTTTTACAATTTGAAGAGAAAGCTTCTCAACTTGAAATGATTTTGCAGCAAGGTGTGAGTTTGAACAAGCTTGACAAAGGTTGTTTGATTTTTAATTACAAAAAAGAAGAAGGATATAAAATTTTGACCGTAGATAGCAACCGTTATGATGCAAGATACTGGTTAGAGCATTTTTTATCAGTAGATGCTTTTGAGGATGAAAATTTCATTACTAAAAAGTATTTGAAATTCTGTCAAAACTTTGCAAAAGATGTGGTTTTCCCTGCCGAAGACAAAAAAGAAGAAGTGATGTTCATGAACCGATCTGTGAATTATTTTGCCAAAAACGATCAGTTTGAAGAAACTAACTTTTTGAATGAAGTTTTAGACAATCCTGATTTGATCCCTGAATTCAAAAACTACAAAACCGACAAAGGCGAAAAATACAGTATTGAGGACGTTACCTCCTTCCCTATTGCTAATGCAGCAGTATCTGATGCCAGAAAATCAATAAAAAATGTTATCAATTTAGATACCCACATTCAAATTAAAATGGACTTTATTAATCCCGAAAGTGCAGAAAAATTTGTAGAAAAAGGATGGGATGAAGAGAAACAAATGTACTACTATTTAGTTTACTTTAACAAAGAGGAGAAAAGCTAATCGCATTAATATCTTAATAAGATTTTATAAAAAGGTCCGCCATTACAACCGTAATAGCGGGCCTTTTGATTTGTGAAATAAAAGAAAAAAACGAGTATTTGAAACTTACTTTATTCCTAAATTTACAGATTCAAAAATCAGTTCTAAATGTCACAATTTTTTTTCAAAGAAAGTCCTTTCAAAACTCTTATTTCGTTTCATAAACTCATTGATGGGCTTGAGGAAATTGCAAATAGCCCTATAGATTATAGAGCTAATTACGCCAAGGCATTGCTACAAGAAATCGCACCATTTCCTGAGTTTAAAACAGGTATTGAAGATTTTGAAATGATTTTTAAAAATAAAGAATTATTAGAAAACATATTAGCCGATTTATTTCCTACTGTATTAACTCAAAATGAAATCAAAGCTGTAACTATTCCGTTTCAAAATTTCACTTTTAATTATTCTAAGCGTTTTCAAAAAATAATAGAAAATGCAGGAACACCCTTTGACATGACCATTAGGGATTTTGATGAAGATCAATTTTATGTCATGAGTTGTATTTTAATTTTAAATTCGTTTTACAAACAAAATTTTGAATACAACAAGCCTTTGTTTTATGATATTCCAGATAAAAATGGGATTATGAAGCATTATCGAATTTTGTACAATGCTGATTTTATGGAAATCATTCCAACTTCAGATGTCCTCCCATTAACTACTAGCGAAATAGATTTGTTAATGGATAACTTTGATGACATTGCATTATGGAAACAAAAATTCCCTAAAGAAAGTTGGATCCTAAAAGGTTTTGGAATTGTATCCTTATTTGATGCTACAATTGAAAATGCGGTATCAAACTTAAAAAGTAACCTTTTAAAAACTAAAACAGAACCAAATGAGGATCCAGGAGATTTTGAAGGCATCTTTCGTTCTATTTTTAAAATCTCAGACTTAAAAGTTGGATTTATAATGTTTGACGAAGAAGAACAAAAATTTGTCAAACCACCTTATGATGTCACAGGAAGTTTCGTACTCCAAGATTTACCAGAGGTAGATTGTAATAATTCCCTATTTGGATGTTCATTAGAGAGTATTCTAAATCAAAACAAACCTTTTATTATTTCTAATGTGGAGCAGTTTGCCCAAGAGATAAACAATGAAAAACTAGGAAACTATTTGCTATCACAAGAAATCAAAAGTTGCATACTAGCACCAGTAATAAAAAATGGTAAACTATTAGGTATTATTGAGCTTGTTTCTAGCAAATCTAGAGCGTTAAACAGCATTAATGTCAATAATTTAAATATGATTTTACCCTATGTTATTGATACCTTAGAACGGTATAATGATGACATGCAAAATCAAATTGAAGCCATAATTCAGCGGGAATACACTGCCATTCACCCAAGTGTGTACTGGAAATTCAAAAAAGAAGCAGTTACTTATTTTAAAACTCAAACTAAAGATTACAACTTTAAAGAAATAGTTTTCAAAGAAGTCTATCCTTTGTATGGACAAATTGACATCAAGGGATCATCAAATCACAGGAATGAAACCGTAAAAGAAGATTTGAAGAATCAATTAAGCGCTTTAATTAAAATATTTGAAAACCAACAATCAAACACTAATCTTGTATTATCAGAGCAGCGCACTTATGAATTGCAAACTTTATTAACGCAACTAGATACTCCGTTAAAAGCCGATACAGAACAACAAATGCAGTTGTATATAGAAAATGAAATCCATCCTATTTTAAGAAATACTCTGCAGGCTGACAATCAAAATACACTCGAAAAAAATTATTTTGAAAGTCTAGATCCCAAAACGGGAATGTTTTATCATGCTAGGAAAAAGTTTGATAACGCCCTGTCAATCATTAATAAAAAACTGGCATCAATTTTAGATCAAAAACAAGCCGACGCACAAAATATTTATCCTCACTATTACGAACGTTTTAAAACGGATGGCGTAGAACACAACTTATACATAGGCGCTACCATTTCACCAAACAAAACTTTTGACACCTTGTATTTGCACAATTTAAGGTTGTGGCAATTGCAAACTTTATGTGAAATGGAAAAAGAGCACCATCAATTGAAATATTCATTGCCTTATGAACTAGATGTAACATCGCTAATTCTAGTTTTTAGTTCTCCAATTTCTATACGGTTTAGAATGGATGAAAAAAGATTTGATGTAGATGGCACTTACAATGCTCGCTATGAAGTGGTTAAAAAACGAATTGATAAAGCCCATATAAAAGGAACCTCAGAACGAATTACCGAAAAAGAGAAAATAACTATTGTATACTCACACAATAACGAAGAAACAGAATATCTCAACTACATTAAATTTCTACAATTCAAAAAAATACTTGAGCCCGGTATCGAACAATTTGAAGTTGAAGAGCTACAGGGTGTATCAGGATTAAGAGCAATACGTGTTAAAGTAAGTAATACGAGCCAAACTCAAATTGATACTAGTTATGAGTTTTATGAAAATAATTTAGATAAAGGGAATTAATGTTACCCCATTTTGAATGCAATTACAAATGCAATTACAGAAATTATTATTCCAATCATGAAAAAATTATAAGTCAATCGCAACAATCGGTATTTTTTTTCGAGTACCACACCTAGATAATATAAATCTTTAATCATAGAATTGTACAAATACTCTTTGTCTTTCATCATTTCATTCATAGCCCATTGGTATTCCTCCAAAGGCATTTTATAAAAATTACCAAAAAAAAGTAAATTCACTTTTTGATTTTCAATGTCTTGACGCGAAAAAACTCCTTTTGTTACTTTGGGCCTAGTGGATAAAATTGCAAAAATTATAGTTGTTACACTTGACATCAGCATGATAAAAGTAGGTATCATGAGATGTACATTTTTAGGGCTGTCTAGTTTAGGAATTAAAATGGATAACGCAATAGATATAATAATTGCATTTACAGATAATAATATATTGGCTTTACTATCAGCAATACCGCTCAAAGTAGTGTGATTATTGAGGGTAACCCTAAAAAGTGTATCAACGGCACGGTCTGGTTTATCTTCCTTTTCTTTTTTAGTTGGAACAAATTCTGGATCTTTACCCTTGGTCAATCCCATTTTTTTAATTTTCTTTTGAAGTTTTTTACTATTTTTTTCTTTTAGTGGTTGCCAATGTTCAAGGGCATAATCTGTGTAATAACGATGCGTATTGGAAAGGAAATCAATATTTTCGAGAATCCAATCTTTATCTGAGAATTTTTTTTGATCCAAACACGCCCATTCTTCTCGTAAATCATTACAAGTAGTAGCATAATTAGGTGCTGAAAGATGAAAACAATCACCATCCTTCATGATTTTTTCTAAGAGTGTTTGAGGTTCATATCCAAATTTAGTTGACATTATAAGTGAGGCTACCTGATCTATAAACTCAGATGACTTTTCCTTATCTGATAGAAAATCACGCATTAGAGACACACTAACTGCTTCATGATGATCATAACAATTTGTATATCCCGTATCATGAAACCAAGCCGCAATTTGTAAAGTTTCAAAATTTTTTACACTTACATTTTCCATTTTAGCAAGTAATGAAATGGCTTCAACAACCTGAACAGTATGCTGTAAATTATGATAGGTAAATGAGTTAGAAAGTTTATCTTTGAAGAGTTTTTCAACGTGACCCCTAGCTTGTTCTATTAAATTCATGGACATTTTTTTACACTACTAAATTATGAAATTATTTTCGGATAAATCTTCTAATTCTTTTTATATAACTGGAATTTCAATTCTGTTTGTTCTTTGTCTTTTTTCATCTTGTTCAACGTATCATGCACAATATGGGAAAAATGCAAAAAACCAAAATGAGAACGCAACAGATAGCCTAAAAATTGCACATACTTTTTATTTAATTGGTGATGCAGGAAACGCAAATGAACCAAAGGCGAAAGAAACGTTGAGCTTGCTTGAGGAGCAATTAAAAAAAGAAAATGCAAACAGCACATTACTATATTTAGGAGATAATATTTACCCAAAAGGATTACCAGACACCAATCCGGCAAATGAACGCTTAATTGCTGAAGAGAAACTACTAAATCAACTAAAATTATCTCAAAACTTTAAAGGAAAAATTATTTTTATACCAGGAAATCATGACTGGTACAATGGCCTGAAAGGGTTAGAGCGTCAAGGTAAATTTGTTACAGAATATTTGAAAGAAAAAAAATCATTTATGCCCAACAATGGTTGCGGTATTGATGAACTAGAAATCAATAAAAACCTCATTTTAATTGCAATTGACAGCCAATGGTTTCTAGAAAACTGGGACAAAAGCCCCACTATAAATGAGGACTGTAACATTAAAACAAGGGAAGCTTTTTTTGTTGAACTTGAAAATGTATTGTCAAAAAATCAAGAAAGAACCGTAATTATAGCAATGCATCATCCATTAATGAGTAATGGTTCTCATGGTGGACAATTTTCATTAGAAAAACAACTTTTCCCATTAGAGCAAAAAATTCCATTGCCAATAGTAGGATCACTCATCAATTTAGTTCGAAAAACATCTGGTATAAGTCCGCAAGACATTCAAAACAAGCAGTATGACCTGTTTATCAAACGCGTTAAAACATTGCTTCAAAACCATGAAAATTTAATAGTAGTTTCTGGTCATGATCACAACTTACAATATTTAGAAAGAGATAATATCAAACAAATTATTAGCGGTGCTGGGTCTAAATCTGAGGCAGCAAGAGCAATTTTAGAAGGAGATTTTTCGTATGGTAAAAATGGATTTGCCAAATTAATTGTTTTTGAAAATGGGCTTTCAAAAGTGATGTACTTTGGCAAAGAAAAAGAGTCTCTCATTCATGAAAAAATAGTGTTACAAGAAAAAAAAGATTTTGACACCAGTGTATTTTCAAAATCGTTTCCAAAAACTATAAATACAAGCATTTACAGTCCTGAGCAAACAAAAAAATCTGGGTTTTATAAGTTCTTTTTCGGTAATCACTACCGCAATTATTACAGCAAACTCATCAACGTTCCTGTAGCAACTATAGATACACTTTTAGGAGGATTACAGCCCAAACGTGCTGGAGGTGGACATCAATCTAACTCCCTTCAACTTTTTGATTCTGCTGGGAAAGAATATGTGATGCGCAGTTTAAAAAAGAGTCCTACTCGATTTTTACAAGCTGTAGCATTCAAAAAACAATTCATACAAGATGAATTTGAGGACACCTATGCAGAAAATTTACTTTCAGACTTTTACACCACAGCACATCCGTATACCCCTTTGGCAGTAGGTAACTTGGCCTCAAAAATAGGTGTTGCGCATACCAATCCCGTTTTATACTATATCCCTAAACACACAGCGCTTCAAAATTTTAATAGTACTTATGGCAATGAACTATATATGGTAGAAGAACGCGCAACTACAAATCAAATTGGTACCTCTAGTTTTGGAACACCACTAGCAATAGTCAGTACAGAGGATGTTTTAAAAAACATGCGAAAGGATGAAAAATACGCGGTAGATGAAAGTGAATACATCAAAGCGAGATTATTTGATATGCTAATAGGAGATTGGGATAGGCATGAAGATCAATGGCGCTGGGGCGAATATCACGAAAATGATAAAGTTATTTACAAACCTATTCCTAGAGATAGAGATCAGGCATTCAGTAAATATGATGGTGCATTGGTTTATGTGTTAATGAAAAACGTACAACTAAGACACATGCAGTCGTTTAAAAATAATTTGAAAAATGTAAAACTAATGAATAGAGAGGCTTATCCACTGGATTTGGCTTTTTTGAGGAAGTCTACTAAGGAGGAATGGATACAACAAGCAAAATTCATTCAAGATAACTTGACAGATAGTGCTATAGATGATGCTTTTAAAGTACTACCTAAAGAAGTTTTAGATTATACAATTACAGACATACAACAAAAATTAAAAACAAGAAAAAAAGAACTTACTCTTGCTGCTTCAACTTATTATGATGTATTACAACATACTGTATTACTGGTTGGTACTGATAAAAAAGACAAATTTGTAGTTCTAAATGAAGAAAAAAACAAAGTAATTATTCAAGTATTCCGAGTAAAGAAAACGGGGGAAGAACTGCAGTATTCCAGAAATTTTACTGCCAATAAAACTAAAAAAATATGGATTTATGGCTTAGATGATGACGATGAATTCATAGTAAAAGGAACATCAAATTCTGGAATAAAAATAAGATTAATAGGCGGTCAAAATGAAGACCTTTACACTATTGAAAACGGTAAACAAGTAAAAATTCATGATTTTAAATCCCGTACCAATTCGTACACTCTTGACTCAAAAACAAAGTTAAGGTTGATAGACGATTACGACAATAGCTTTTACGATTATAAAAAACCAAAATACAATTATTTTACTGGCTTACCCAACATTGGGTTTAACCCCGATGATGGTATAAAAATAGGAATAGTAGCAGGCTACATTGTAAATGATTATAAGCAAAATCCTTTTACTCATAAACATTCTTTAAAAACCAATTATTATTTTGCAACAAGTGGGTATGAGGCTATTTACAATGGGAAATTCCCAAAACTCTTTGGCAAATGGGATGCTGATCTTGAAGCCCGTTTTACAAGCCCTAACTTTACAATCAATTATTTTGGGTATGGTAATGAAACTAAAAACGATTCGGAGTTATTTGACATGGATTACAACCGTGTTCGAATTCGAATGATGAAAGTGATGCCATCCATTAATAAAATTGGTCTTAACGGTAGCAAGTTTCAGATACAATCTAGTTATGAAAGAATTACAGTAGAGGAAACTACCAATAGGTTTGTAGATTCCTCTCCCGAAGTAAATCCTAAAGCTTTTGAAAATCAGCATTTTGCTGGTGCAAGTGTGAAATACAGTTATGAAAACTATGACATCCCAGCATTTCCATCCATGGGAATGGGAATTAGTTTTACCGGAAGTTGGAAAATAAATCTAGAAGATTTAAAAAGAAATTTCCCTACTTTAGAAAGTAAAATAAACTTTAACCATAAAATAGATGCTAAGGGAAAACTAGTTCTTGCCACAATCCTTAGAGGAAAAGCAGTACTGAATAATAATTTCGAATTTTATCAAGGCGCAACTCTAGGTGGTGATTATGATTTAAGAGGTTTTAGAAATGAACGTTTCTTGGGGAATCAATCTTTTTATCATAGTAGCGATATCCGTATGAATCTTGGTAAAATAAAAAGAAGCGTTATCCCAATGACTTTTGGTATTTTAGGTGGTTATGACTACGGACGCGTTTGGCTAAAAGGAGAAAACTCTGAAAAATGGAATCAATCCATTGGCGGAGGGATTTGGCTTAACGGTCTCAATGCACTTACAGCTCGCATCACTTATTTTAAAAGTGCAAGCGAGGAAGCTCGTATTGCCTTTGGTTTAGGATTTGGTTTTTAGTTGTGTTAAAGTAGTTTTGTAAACCTTACCGCCATTACTTCCATATTTTTCATCAGCAAGTAGTATTTTGTCATTGTCTATAAATGTGGCTGCTTCTTTTTGAGAAAAATGGTTTAATTCTAGAACTGTTTGGGTACCGCTCAAGAAATCATCGCCTTTAAAATTTTCGAAAAGAATAATTTTATCATGCGTAAGCAAAGCTACCTTTGACTGATCAGGATTTATAATAGCACTCGTTATAGCACATGACTTATAGGTGTCACAGGTTTTAAAACTACCCAATAAAATCGCTGTATGATTTCCGGCTTGATTCGGTATTTTATAAATTAATGACGTACCATCAAATCCTTTACTTCTGTTTTTGGTAAACAAATAAAAATTGTTATTCATCTCAAAAAAACCTTCAACATCATACAACAACTCTTTTTTATTTGGAGGAAATTGTTTTTGTTCAGGATATGAAAATGATATTTTTGAAACGGGTGCAGCAGTAGCATTCAATAAAGAATTTTTGTCTAATTTATATATACATAAATCCCTGCGTTTATTGTCATTATTACCAAAATCACCGAGATATAAATTTCCGTTTTTATCCATTGTAACATCTTCCCAATCTGTGTTTTGAGCATCAGTTATGGATATTGTTTTTGTGATTTTACCTGTAGAGTTAATTTTATATAATGCGCTAGCATTGCCGCTATCTTCAATTGCCCATACGGATTCATCTTCTGGGGTATAAATAATCCCTGAAACTTCTTTGAGTTTCTTTGGTAAAGAATACAATTCTGTGATGGTATGTGATGGTTGCTCACAAGAAGCAAATAAAAGACTGATAAAAATATATTTTTTCATACTATATAAATTTGATAATCCATAAAAATCAATTCAAATATAACCAATACGCTCTAGTTAACAATTACTTTTTTAAAACCGTACTGTTTTTATAATTCCTTGTGATAAACTCAAAAGCGGCAACCATAATACTTCCCATTGATTTTGCTTTTTTAAAATTGAGATCTTTTGTATACCGGTACAACTCCATTTTTAATTGTTCCAAATGAATTTCGGTGGAAAGCGTATCCGCACTCATTATTTCGAGTAATCTGTTAATTCTGTTTTCTGAGGATAAAATTCTTTTGGCGAGAACTGCTCGTTCTTCATCTTTGTACTGCTCAATGGAGCTGGTTTGAAGCTTTTCTTTAACCAGTTTAACCATGGGGTAATTTTCTTTAAAAAATTGAGGCCTATATACTTTAAAATTCCCTTCGAAACATTGCTGATCAAAATCTATAGCACGTATTTTATAAACTACGTGATCAAAATCATGTATGGGAACAATGACATAATTATAGGCACGCATATCCCCTAACAATCGAATCATGCATCGTTCATTAAACTTTACAAACTCTTTGGCTATTTGAGCCTTTTCCGTTTCGGTACAATCAGCTAGCAAAGTTTTTATAAAAATATCTCCCGGGATTCCCATAATGTGTTCCTCAATAAGAGTATCATTATAAACCAAGAAATTGATTTTATCAGGTGAAAGAATATGTTCTAATTCCAACCCATAAACTCGTGAGGCATCCGCTTTTTTTACATAAAAATGAGTGTAATTATCATTTAATATGTTTCTAACTTTGATTCGAAATGGTTTAGAATTTCCAAAAGTGCAATAATCAATAGAGTCAATATTCAAAAATTTGAGTATTCCTAAATTTCCGTCAGAGTGTAGTAAGGAATATATCTTTTTTAAATTTAAGTCAATTTCCTCACGTTCAAACTCATTATAATACACCCTAATCCACAAAGTATCTTGGTCATTTTTATCATATACGGTCACAGAACCTGTAAAGCGTAATAAATCATCATAAAACACAGTTACTTTTGAAACCCTATCAAATCGTTCTAAATATTCTTGTAAAGAATTATTTATTGGATAAGACGGTTTTTTAAAAACCATAATAGGATCACTCATGAGTCTTTTTTATTCAAAAATACAATAAAAATGTATCTGAAGAACTTAATTCTTGTCTAATACATTGCATTTAAAGACCAAAACATTCTTAAAAGTAGTGCCCTAATTTAATATCTATGTGATTTTTTTTAAATAATTAACTAAATTTCAATAACATTATAAAGAGAAAATAATTACAAATTATAAGTTTTAAAAAGTAGGAATTGAGAATTTAAACTTTATATTTGATATTGTTGAAAATTCATATAAAAATAATAGTAAATTTTAGGTGAAGCA
>NZ_MTCA01000044.1:0-20855 GCF_002150205.1 Flavobacterium sp. FPG59
GGTGCTAGAGTTAAATTAAATATGCTTTTAGAAATGTATCACCAAAATAAAAATTTGAGTCTATTTTTTGCCATCTTAATTTTCAATCAACCAAATGCTTAGGGTCTAAATTTAAACTGATAAAGTTATGAACAATGAATTAACTTACCTTATTGATGATGACTCTTTAACACTCCGGCTGACCACAATGCTTGCTAACCGGATAAGTTTTAGCAGTTCATTACAATCCTTTTCGAATGCTAAAATTGCTCTTGAATTATTACAAAAAAATGCCACAAACCATCATGATCTTCCTGATTGTATATTACTAGATATCAATATGCCGTTAATGAACGGATGGGAATTTCTAGACGCACTAAAACAATTAAACATACAAAAAGATATTTTTGTTTTCATAATGACTTCCTCTATTGAATTTTCCGATATTGAAAAAGCAAAAAAATACGCTAGTGTTAAAAATTATATAGAAAAACCTATAAGTATTGAAAAACTAGAAGCAATAAAACATTTTATAGCTATTTCAAAGTAAACCTAAAAAGTAGTAACAAAATCTTTTCTCAAACGTCATATAGTTAAACCAAAAAAACTTGACACTTGGAAACCATTTTAACCATACAAAATCTTAATAAGCGTTACGGCGCAGTACAAGCCTTGAAAGATGTATCATTTGACATTCAAAAAGGTAACGTTTACGGAATTCTAGGACCTAATGGTAGCGGAAAATCAACAACGTTAGGAATTGTACTTAATGTTGTTAACAAAACTTCTGGCTCTTACAGCTGGTTCGGCGGTACGATACAAACTCACGATGCACTAAAAAAAGTAGGTGCTATAATTGAAAGACCTAATTTTTATCCATACATGACTGCCAAGGAGAATCTGGAGCTAGTGTGTCAAATAAAAGGTATTAATTATGCCAAAGTAAGTGAAAAACTAGAATTAGTAGGCTTAACAGATAGACAAAACAGTAAGTTTAGAACCTTTTCACTTGGTATGAAACAGCGTTTGGCTATAGCATCAGCATTATTAAACGATCCTGAAATTTTAATACTTGATGAACCTACAAACGGATTAGACCCACAAGGAATACATCAAATTAGAGATATTATTAAAATCATTGCTGCACAAGGAACTACAATACTCCTTGCTTCTCATTTACTAGACGAAGTTGAAAAAGTGTGTACGCATGTTTTAGTATTACAAAAAGGAAAAATATTATACACCGGACTTGTTGATGGAATGTCCTCTAATGAAGGTTTCTTTGAATTGCAAGCTGATAACTTGCAACAACTTGTTGATGTTGTAGCAACGCATCCAGCAGTAAAAAACGTAGTAAAAACAAATGATAAAGTAATTATTTATCTACGAAAAGAACTCGAAGCAAAAGACCTCAATCAATTTTTATTTAGTAAAAATATTATCCTGAATCATCTTGTAAAACGAAGAAATAGTCTTGAAGAGCAGTTCTTAGAACTGACAAATAAATAAGTCTATTTCATTTTACTTACTAAACACAACCTTTTAAAATTTTGGCTAATTAGCCAAAGAAAATATTATACCTTATGAAAAGACTTCTTACGATAGAGTTACAAAAAATCTGGAAAAATAGAGCGAGTCGGGTTTTAACACTAGCCTACTTCATTTTACTTACGTTCATTGCATTAATAGCATCAATCAAGTTTGATTTAGGTCCATTCAAATTTCATTTGGCCGAAATGGGCATTTTCAATTTCCCATACATATGGCACTTCAATACCTACATTGCATCCATTTTGAAATTCTTTTTAGCAATTGTAATTGTTTCAATGATGGCCAATGAGTACAGTTATGGTACCTTAAAACAAAACTTGATTGACGGAATGAGCAAAAAAGAATTCATTCAATCAAAATTTTTGACAGTATTTCTTTTTGCTACGGTATCAACGGTGTTCCTTTTTATTTTGACCTTAATACTTGGATATAGTTTTTCATCCTTTACTGAAATTGATATTGTTTTTGCAGATTTAGACTATCTATTGGCTTATTTTGTAAAACTAATTGGCTTTTTCTCTTTCTGTTTATTTCTTGGAATTTTGATCAAGAGATCTGCATTTGCTTTAGGTTTCTTGTTGGTTTGGAATATTATTGAAGGAATTATAAGTGGAATTTTAACTTTCAAAGTTTTTCCAGAGGGAACTACTGCAGCTAGTATTACACAGTTTTTACCACTACAATCCATGTCAAATCTTATCATTGAGCCTTTTTCACGTTTATCAGTTGTAAAAAATATTGGTTCTCAAATTGGTTTAGAGAATAGTAAGGACTATGGAGTTTCCCTTTTTTCAATTGCAATTGTATTGTGCTGGACCGTTATATTTATATATTTTTCTTATAAAATTTTAAAAAATAGGGATTTATAGAAAATATAAGTTTAAGACGAATGGTTTAAATTCAGTATTGATTTACTTTTTTTTTGATTATTTTCAAAAATGTTCTCAAGATGTGAATATTTACATGTATACTCTAGAGCATCACAACTAGTACAGATAATTTTGGTAATATACTTCTAAAATAGCTTTAACGAGAGCATATACTTTTTCGGTTTTGCGAAAAAAACATTCTTATTTTGAGTAATTTACAAGTATTTTTCTAACATATGAAGTAATCTTATCTATTACTTGTAATAGTATGAATGCTTTAGTATTTTTTGTTTAAAAAAAGATGACCTCAATTTATATTAAATTCACAATATATATCTAAAGGATATCTGCTACTTATATTTTAATTGCAAACCTACCATTCGAGTTTGATTTTTCCCTATACAAAATTTATTTGATCAACTCTAATTATTTGAAAGCCGAACATCAAAAGATCAATTTACTTTAGAAAGATAATTTAAATTTTCCTATTTTTAGCGCATGAAAAAAACTTTACTACTACTAACGATTCTACTTTCAATTAGTTGTTTTGCACAATTTAGTAAAACGCACTACATACCACCATTATCTGGCTCCGACCAAGTTTCGGCTCAAGATCAATACTTGTATCTCTCAACTCCAAGTGTAACTCCAGTAAAAGTGAAGATAAATGCTCTAGGCGTAGGTATAACTACAGTTCAAGTATCAAAAAACACTCCTTATATTTATAATGTTGGCTTTGGAACAAATACACAGTTGCATGTTGACCCTAGCCTTTTAAACGTTCCTTTAGCAAATAAAGGATATATTATTGAAGCAGAAAATTTAATTTATGTAGCTGCAAGGGTTCTTGCTGGAAATTACAATCAAGCAGGGTCTTTAGTATCAAAAGGTATCTCAGCTATTGGTTTTGAATTTAGAGTAGGCGCTTATGTAAATACTGCAACTACAGGAAATGGAAATTTTAGATATACTTTCATATCTGTTTTGGCTACAGAAAATAATACCGTTGTTAAGTTTAGTGATATAAAAGCTGGTGTTACACTTATGGGGAATGAAGCAGCGGGAAGTAATCCTATTAGTGTTACACTAAACAGAGGACAAAGTTATGTAATAGCTACCGAAGATGTTAGCACTGCAAATAAAGATGGATTGATAGGTGTATTGGTCGAATCTAAAAAGCCCATTGCCGTAAATTGCGGCTCTTATGGCGGTACCAATGGAGATTTTAATGGAAATTTAGATTTAGGTTTTGACCAAATTGTCCCTGCTACAAAAGTTGGTAACGAATACATATTTGTTCGAGGTGTAGGACTAGACATCACAGAACGTCCTTTACTTGTAATACATGAAAACAACACCAATATTTATATAAACGGAAGCACAACTCCTGTAAATCCAACACCATTAAATGCAGGTCAATATTATATTTTAAATGGTTCTCAATTTTCAGCAAATGGCAGCATGTATGTGAAAACATCAAAAAATGTTTTTGCTTATCAAAGTGTAGGTAGTTCAAGCCAAGCTAATCAAGAAATGTTTTTTGTACCGCCATTAAATTGCTCAACACCTAATGTTGTCGATAATATTCCACAAATAGAACAAATAGGTAGCCGAACATTTTTATCAAATAGTGGACTAAATATAGTCACCGAAAAAGGAGCTACTGTAGAAGTAGAAATTAATGGAACCAAACAGCCTATAGGAATTGCGCCCAAGGATGTTATTGGTAACCCTGCCTTTGAAACCTATACATTAAGCGGCTTATCCGGAAACATCAGTGTATTTTCAACTAAGCAAGTATATGTGTCTTATTTTGGATCAAATAGTGCCGCTACTTATGGCGGATATTATTCTGGATTTGATACAAAACCTGAAGTTGTAAGTGATGTATTATCTGTTGCAACCTCAAATTGTATACCAAATGTGGTATTAAAAGTAAGTTCTATTTCATCCTATGATTCATTTGAATGGTTTTATAATAATGTGTCAATTCCAAATTCTAATAGCAACTCATATACCCCAACACAACCTGGTTATTACCAAGTAAAAGGAACTATCACGGGTTGTATAACTCCGCCTGTTTTTTCTGATTTAATACCTGTAAGCACTTGTGAAACTGACATAGACAATGATGATGTAAATGACAATATTGATATTGACAATGATAATGACGGCATCCCCAATTGCACCGAATCGTTTGGTAATAAAGGCATTGACATTTCTAATACAGCTGCTGGAGTAATAACCCAAGACACCTACTCTAACTCTTTTACTGGAACAGTATCAACATCTGCTACAGCACGTCCCACACCTTTTACCGGTAATAATGATGGCGTTTTTACTACCGATGTTGCAGCGGGTAAAGAGAATTTCGTGGCATACCAAATGAATTTTACTAAACCTATCACCGTACAAATGAGTTATGTAAATACTGCAAATAGTAGTGATTTACTTAACGCCGATGCGGAATACATCATCAATTCTGATGTAAACAAAACTATAACGGTATTAAACCCTAATGATCAACTTGTAATTGATACTAATTATGATGGTATTTATGAAAGTGGGGTTACCCAATTCACCTCCTTCGAAATTCGATTTAGGTTAAATAGTGCTGTTCCTTTAGCTGCAGGTACAGGTACTTTTAAATTTGTATCCTACTTAACAAGTTCTTTAAGCATTAAACATAAAAATCTTTCCGATACCGATTTAAATAAAGGAACTTTCAAATTTGAAGCCGTTTGTATTCCGAGAGATTATGACGGAGACGGATTTCCTGATCAGGAAGATTTAGATAGTGATGCTGATGGAATTTTTGATACCATAGAAGCACAAGTCAATGCATTACAAATTCTATCTAATATTGATGCCAATAAAAACGGTCTTGACAATGCTTTTGAACCAGGATTTACACCTCAAGATTCAGATTCTGACAGCATACCTGATTATCTAGATTTAGACAGTGATAATGACGGAATTCAAGATAGTGTAGAAACAGGAAATGACCTTGATGCTGATGGAATAAAAAACTACAGAGACATAGATAGTGATGGAGATTTATGTTTTGATGTTGTTGAAGCAGGTTTTTTAGATCCAAATACTGACGGTATTCTTGGAAATAATCCTGTCACAGTTGATTCTAAAGGTAAAGTAACAAGTGCTGTAGGTTATACAACCCCAAATAGTAATTATTCAACAGCCGCACCAATAGTAATTACAACGCAACCTAATGTTTTACCTACATGTGAATTACAAAATGCCACGGTAACACTCGATGATAATGGAGGTAACACCTATCAATGGGAACTATCTACTGATGGTATTAATTGGAATACAGTAACAAATAATTCCACATACTCGGGCACAGCTACAAAAACACTTCTTATTTCAAGTGTAACAAAATCAATGAACGGCTATCAGTACAGAGTGATTTTAAACAAAATAGGAAATTCATGTGGTTTAATTTCAGATAAAACTAACTTGACAGTATATGACTTACCTACCATTAACAATGTAACCATTGTTCAGTGTGACAACGATTTAGATGCAATCACTACTTTTAATCTTACGGTTAAAAATAATGAAATATCAAGTAATGCAAGTGCAGAAACCTTTACCTATTATACAACTTTAAATGGAGCTAGAACAGCTGATAACACAACCCTGATTACAAACCCAACGGCATTTACTAATACGACACCGGTGACAATGAATGTTTGGTCAAGAGTAAGTAATGCAAATGGCTGCTTTAGGGTTGCAACGCTTAGATTAGAAGTGTCAGCAACACAAATTCCATCAACTTTTAATAATGTGTATACAGCCTGTGATGATTTAAGAGATCTAAATGGACTTGACAACGCTAATAACAATAAAAGAGATGGCATAAGTACCTTTGATTTCAGTGCAACAGAAACGGCTATAAAAACATTACTACCAGCAGGAAATTACACGGTATCTTTTTATAGAAACCAAGCAGATGCGCTAGCCGAAACCAATAAAATATCTGATATTACAAACTATAGAAACATTGGTTATCCGGGAACACAAGATATTTGGGGTCGCGTAGATAGTGATGTTACAAATGCTTGTTTTGGCCTAGGACCTTTTGTAAAGCTGGTTGTTGAACAAATTCCGTTTGCAAATCCAGTGACGATTGCAAGACAATGTGATGACAATCAGGATGGTATTTTTACTTTTGACACGTCTACATTACATGCAACAGTACTCAATGGACAAACTAATGTAAACGTTACCTACTTTGACCAAAACAACAATGCCCTTTCAAGTCCTTTTCCTGCTTCATTCTCCACTACAACTCAAAATATAAAAGCTGTAGTTACAAATAATTCAACACTGGCTTGTAGTGAAGAAGTTACCATTGCATTTATTGTTGATGATTTACCAGAGGCGTTCTCTATACCTACAAATTTGACTACAGTATGTGATGACGAAGTTGATCCTCTTTTACAAGACGGACAATATTCATTTGACACTAGTACCTTTCAAAATAGCATTTTAGGTGGTCAAACAGGCATGAAGGTAAATTATTTTGATAAAGATGGAAATCCTTTAACAAGTCCGCTTCCTAATCCATTTGTAACGCTTACTCAAAACATAACAGTTGAAGTGGAAAATACAATCAATCCAACTTGTAAAGCAATCTTAACGATTCCGTTTATAGTTAATCCATTGCCTCCAATTCAATTAAACACCAATGGAGGAGATAACGAATTAGTATGTTCTAATTTACCAACATTCTTTGTTCAACTAAATGCTGGTTTACCCAATGGGACTAATCCTGCTGATTATAGCTATACTTGGTACAAAGATTCCAATATAATTACTAACGAAACTGGTCCAACTCTTGACGTAAATACAGAAGGTGACTATAGTGTAGAAGTGGCAACATTATTAGGATGTGAAAGAACAAGAACTATAAAAGTAACCGCTTCGGATATTGCTACGATAGCAAGTGTAGATATAGTAGATCTAGCCGAAAATAATACGGTAACGGTTGATGCTAATGGAAAGGGTGATTATGAATACAGTTTAGACTTACCTAACGGTCCTTTTCAAGATTCTAACTTTTTTGATAATGTTCCTTCAGGAATTCATGAAGTGTACATTAACGATAAAAATGGTTGCGGTACCGTAAGCAAAACAATTGCAGTAACTGGAGCTCCTAAGTTTTTCACACCAAATGGGGACAACATTAATGATTACTGGAATATAAAAGGAGTAAATAATGTCTTTAATAGAAATTCAATTATATATATTTTTAATAGATTTGGGAAATTAATAAAACAAATAACGGCATCAAGCCAAGGATGGGACGGAACGTTTACAGGTCAACCCATGCCAGCAGATGACTACTGGTATACTGTAAAACTTGATGACGGACGAGAAATGAAAGGTCATTTCAGTTTAAAAAGATAATGCTTAAAACGCTTTAAACTACAAGTTATTCACCATTTAAAGTAATAGAACAGTTTATATAAAGACGGTCTATTACTTTAAAAGGTGTTATAAAAAATAAATATGAAGAATTATATAAAATATCTCGCAATGTTTATATTGATTTTAGGATCAATGACGAGTGAGTGTTTCCCTAATTCTGAAATCAGCTCTACTTCCTATTATCAAGACTTTAATCTCACTAAAAGTACTGAAGCAGAAAATCTAAAAGGAACAAAATTTCTTTTTGACACCATTCATGATGTAAAATCAAGCTTTAAAATTAGCCTGGATATTAATCCCAAATATATTAATCCAGCTGATGTTTTATGTTTTACAAAATTTAAAATACAGCGTGCATTGTTTCAAACATTACAACCTGTTCTATATCAAAAACTATTTCTAAAAGCATTATTTGGTTTCACTAATTATACCCTTTAATTCCAAACTTAGTTTGAAATTTATTTTTAAATCTTTTTTGTGATTTAAGAAAATAAAAAGGTGTTTAATTAAACGAAATAAAAATGCGTAAACTTATAAATACAAATAGTCTAACTACTTGTAAAAGAATAATTACTGGAATCAAAAAGAAAATAATTGTAATACTTACTGCAATAATGCTAGGATTTGCAATGGGATTCCATGAAAATGAAAGCATACTCCATAAAAACTCAAAACAAACCGAGTGGCAAAATAAAAAAGAGTAAGATTTTCAAAGACAATTCAAGTTCCTTATCAGTACTTATCTTCATAAAAGTATATTTTCTCTTACCCCTGATGGGAACGGCATCCTTTTATAACACCCCTTTTTTGGGGTGGTATAAAAGATATAGTGTACAGCAGGATTAGGTTCAAAAAAAAAACCATCAACTTACGCTGATGGTTTTAAATACAATTCAAATAAATTAGATTTTAAATCTTTTTCTATCTGTTTCTGTTAAATATATTTTTCTTAAACGAATAGATTTTGGTGTAACCTCTACATATTCATCTTTTTGAATGTATTCTAAAGCTTCCTCTAATGAGAAAATAATTGGAGGGATGATTCTAGCTTTGTCATCATTTCCAGATGAACGTACGTTAGATTGTTTTTTCTCTTTCGTTACGTTTACACACATATCGTCTCCACGAGAGTTTTCACCAATTACCTGACCTTCGTAAATTTCAGCATTTGGCTCTACGAAAAACTTACCACGATCTTGTAATTTATCGATAGAGTAAGGAATTGCTTTACCTTTTTCCATAGAGATTAATGAACCTTTGTTACGTCCAGCAATTTCTCCTTTGAAAGGCTCATATCCAATAAAACGGTGTGACATAATAGCCTCACCAGCAGTTGCAGTTAGCAATTGATTACGCAAACCAATGATTCCACGAGATGGAATATTGAATTTTACAATCATACGCTCCCCTTTTGTTTCCATACTTAGCATTTCACCTTTACGCATAGTTACGAACTCAACTGCTCTACCTGATAGATTTTCTGGTAAATCAATAGTTAATTCCTCAATTGGTTCACATTTTTTACCATCAATTTCTTTGATAATAACTTGTGGTTGACCAATTTGTAATTCATATCCTTCTCTTCTCATTGTTTCAATAAGAACAGATAAGTGAAGTACTCCACGACCAAAAACCATGAATTTATCAGCAGAATCAGTTTCACCTAACTTCATAGCTAAGTTTTTCTCTAATTCTTTTGTCAAACGCTCTCTAATGTGTCTTGATGTTACAAATTTACCCTCTTTACCAAAGAAAGGAGAGTCATTAATTGTAAACAACATACTCATTGTAGGCTCATCAATATCAATTGTTTTTAAACCTTCTGGGTTTTCATGATCAGCGATAGTATCACCAATTTCAAAACCTTCAACACCAATAATGGCGCATATATCTCCAGCTATAACTTGTTCTACTTTTTTACGACCAAGTCCTTCAAAAGTATGCAACTCTTTGATACGAGATTTAGATACAGTACCATCTCTTTTTACTAATGAGATTGGCATACCTTCTTTTAAAACACCTCTTTCAAGACGACCAATAGCGATACGACCTGTAAAAGCTGAGAAATCAAGAGATGTAATCAACATTTGTGGCGTTCCTTCAGAAACTTTAGGAGCAGGTACATTAGCAACAACCATATCTAATAATGCTTCCACATTATCAGTTACGTTTTCCCAGTGGTCAGACATCCAGTTATTTTTAGCTGAACCGTAAACTGTTGGGAAATCCAACTGCCATTCTTGAGCACCTAATTCAAACATTAAGTCAAAAACTTTTTCATGTACTTCCTCAGGAGTACAGTTTTCTTTATCAACTTTATTGATAACTACACAAGGTTTAAGACCTAAGTCAATCGCTTTTTGTAATACAAAACGCGTTTGAGGCATTGGACCTTCAAAAGCATCAACTAGTAAACATACACCATCGGCCATGTTCAATACACGTTCAACTTCACCACCAAAATCGGCGTGACCAGGAGTATCAATAATATTGATTTTAGTTCCTTTATATTGAACTGATACGTTTTTAGAAGTAATAGTAATACCTCTTTCACGCTCTAAGTCGTTATTATCAAGAATTAAATCACCTGTATTTTCGTTGTCACGAAATAATTGACAGTGATACATAATTTTGTCTACCAATGTAGTTTTACCGTGATCGACGTGGGCAATAATTGCAATGTTTCTAATAGATTCCATCTGTGATTTTTAATGGCTGCAAAGGTACACTTTATTTTGATATAAAAAATATTTATACAATAGTTTACATATCCTTAATGGATTAGCAACTTAAAAAATAAGTTTTTTCGACTGCCCTATTTTAAAACATTTATTTAATTATATTTGAGTAATGAAAAGCAATACCAATAAATTAATCCTAATATACACTCTTACAACACTGACTTTTGTTGTAATAGGACACCAATTCTCCCAACACTTTGTTGCAGACCAAAGTATGTCTGTTTACAGCTTTTTTAAGGACATCATTTTTGTTATCTTGACAAGCATTCTATTAAAATTAATTTTATCAAAAAATGACGCCATCATAAGTAAGAATTTTAATAGGCTTAAAAAAAGTAACGATGCAATACGAGAATCTAATGACAAATATGATATAGTTGCAAAAGCAACAAGTGACACCATTTGGGACTGGAAACTAGACGAAGATCATTTTTCATGGAACAAAGGAATTGAAAGTGTTTTTGGTTATTCTCAAAATGAAGTAGCTGTAAACTCAAACTGGTGGTTTGACAAAATTCATCCAGAGGACAGCATCAAAATGTCAGTACGCTTATACTCTTTTATCGAACAAAAAACAGAAAAATGGCAAGATCAATACCGTTTTAAATGTGCTGACAACACCTATAAATACGTGCTAGACAGAGCTTTTTTATTAAAAGATAAAAACGGAAAAGCCATTAGAATGATTGGCGCAATTCAAGACATTACCAAACAAAAAGAGGAAGAAAACAGACTAAAACTTCTAGAAACTGTAATTATTCAATCAAAAGATGCTATTATTATTACAGAACCGAAATCAACCAGATCAAAGATTCCAAATATAATATATGTAAACCCCGCATTTACTATCATGTCTGGATACACCTCTGATGAAATAACAGGCAAATCTCCCGATTTATTTAAAAGTCCCAATTCTGATGACAACGCTTTAAGTAAATTATTCAAAGCTATTGATTTAAAAAAGGAATGCCAAATTGAAACCATTTTATCCTCAAAAACTAAAAAAGAATACTGGGTGCGATTATCAATGGTACCTATTTTTAACACCGAGAAAGAACTATCCCATTGGATCTCCATCTTAAGAGATATTAGCGAAGAAAAAAGACAGGAAAAAGAAAAAGAACAACTCATAAGAGAACTAACTCAAAACAATACCGATTTAAAACAGTTCTCTTACATCACATCTCACAATTTAAGAGCTCCGTTATCAAATCTCACAGGATTATTACAATTACTAGAAGAAATCCCTATTCACGATGCTGAATTACAAGAAATCCTAAATGGATTTAACCAGTCTACATTACTATTAAACAACACTGTTAACGACTTGGTAAAAGTAATTACGATTAAAGACAAACCAGCTATTTTAAAAGAAAAAATCGTCTTAAATGATTTATTTCAAAACGTTTTTATACAGTTAGACACCCTCATAACAACACACCATCCAGTAATTGAATTGGATTTTAAAACTCCTACACTCTACTCGCACAAACCTTATTTAGAAAGTATTTTTGTAAATCTGGTCTCTAATGCTATTAAATACAAATCCGAAACAAGAGACTTAAAAATTCGTATTGCATCACAAAAAGTAAACAATACAACTGTAATTCACATTCAAGACAACGGCATTGGAATAGATTTAATTCGAAATAAAGATAAAATTTTTGGTCTCTACCAGCGGTTTCACTTAAAACCGGATAGCAAAGGACTTGGCTTGTATTTGGTTAAATCGCAAGTGGAAATCATGGGAGGCACCATAGAAATTGAAAGCGAAATTAACAAAGGGACTACACTAAAATTAACATTTAAGAATTTAAAGTGATGCTAAATAAAGTTTTATGTGTAGATGACGACCCAATAACTCTCTTGCTTTGCAAAAAAGTAGTTGAGAGGTTTTCGTTTTGCAATGAAATTATCACATCTACTAATGGAGAGGAAACACTTCATTATTTCAACACATTACTAGATTCTCCCGCATCAAAACCAGATTTAATATTCCTAGACCTAAATATGCCTGTAATGGGAGGTTGGGAGTTTTTAGATGCATTTAAAACCCCTAAATACAAAGATTTTCATACTACAAAAATTGTAGTCTTATCCTCTACAATAGATCCTAACGATTTAAAGAAATCTCAAACCTACCCTATGGTTATTGCTTTTTTACCAAAACCTATTAGCAAATCAATGTTAGAGTATTTAAAAGAAATAGTTGTATAAAAAAAAGTTCCCGAAAAATCGAGAACTTCTTTTTAAAATATTTTATTATATCTAAATATTACAATTTAGCAACAAGCTTAGTTAACTTAGATTTTAAGTTTGATGCTTTGTTATTGTGTATGATATTTTTCTTAGCCAATTTATCAATCATTGAGATAACATTAGATAATTTTGCAGATGCTTCAGATTTATCAGTAGCTAATCTTAATGCTTTGATAGCATTACGAGTAGTTTTGTGTTGGTATCTGTTTAACACTCTTTTCTTTTCGTTACTTCTAATTCTTTTTAGAGCTGATTTATGATTTGCCATTATATTGCTTTTTTATCTTTTACTAATTTGTTTGTAGTCCGTAAGGGAATCGAACCCCTGTTACCAAGACGAAATCTTGGCGTCCTAACCCCTAGACGAACGGACCATATTCTCCTAAGTTTTTATCAATATGTGAATTGAATTGTA
This sequence comes from Flavobacterium sp. FPG59, assembly GCF_002150205.1. NCBI lineage: Bacteria > Pseudomonadati > Bacteroidota > Flavobacteriia > Flavobacteriales > Flavobacteriaceae > Flavobacterium > Flavobacterium sp. FPG59. The sequence goes on from NZ_MTCA01000044.1 coordinate 13,272, forward strand.
GCCCGTAGCGGAATCGAACCGCTCTTACATGGATGAAAACCATGCGTCCTAACCGATAGACGAACGGGCCATTTTTCCCTTATTACTTTAGGAAACGCAAAAAAAAGTAGTAGCCCGTAGCGGAATCGAACCGCTCTTACATGGATGAAAACCATGCGTCCTAACCGATAGACGAACGGGCCTTGCTTCTCTAATGCGGATGCAAAAATACAACTATTTTCGAAACGAGCAATAGCTTGTACATTTTTTTTTTACTTTTTTTAATAGGCCTTTGCAAACAGTACGCGTCCTGCTGATGGAGCGCCTGTAAAAACGCAATTTCCAGTCTCTTCTACTCTATTCAAAGGAACACATCTAATAGTAGCTTTTGTAAGGTCTTTGATTTTTTCCTCAGTTTCTGCTGTACCATCCCAATGTGCTGAGACAAAACCTCCTTTATTTTCTAAAATTTCTTTAAACTCCTCAAAACTATTTACCTCGGTAACGTGCGTATCTCTATACTCTAGTGCTTTTGCAAACAAATCATTTTGTATTTGCTCTAGTAATGAAGTAATATAATTTTCTATTCCTTCTTTAGCGACCACTTCCTTTGATAATGTATCTCTTCGAGCTATTTCAAAAGTACCGTTTTCTAGATCTTTAGGTCCAACCGCAATTCGAACAGGAACTCCTTTCAACTCCCATTCTGCAAACTTAAATCCTGGTTTTTGAGTCGTTCTATCATCAAATTTTACAGAAACGTTCAATTTACGCAAGCTTGCAATAAGTACATTTACCTCTGCAGATATTGCTGCTAACTGTTCATCTGACTTATATATAGGTACAATAACAACTTGTATTGGCGCTAAGCTTGGAGGCAAAACTAGACCTTGATCATCAGAATGCGTCATTACAAGCGCACCCATTAATCGTGTTGATACTCCCCAAGAAGTTCCCCAAACGTATTCTTGCTTACCCTCTGCATTTGCAAATTTCACATCAAAAGCTTTTGCAAAGTTTTGACCTAAAAAGTGAGATGTCCCTGCTTGTAAAGCTTTACCATCTTGCATTAGGGCTTCTATACAATATGTTTCTTCGGCACCAGCAAAACGCTCCGTTTCTGTTTTCAAGCCTTTAATAACCGGTATAGCCATGAATCGTTCTGCAAAATCAGCATACACGTTCATCATTTTTTCAGATTCTTCAACCGCCTCGGCTCTTGTAGCATGAGCAGTATGCCCTTCTTGCCATAAAAACTCAGCCGTACGTAAAAACAAACGTGTTCTCATTTCCCATCGCACCACATTAGCCCACTGATTAATCAATAATGGTAAGTCTCTATATGATTGTACCCATCCTTTATAGGTAGACCAAATAATAGCTTCACTAGTAGGTCGCACAATAAGCTCCTCTTCTAGTTTTGCGTTTGGGTCAACCATTAATTTTCCTGGCTTGTCTGGATCATTTTTCAATCTGTAATGCGTAACAATGGCGCACTCCTTAGCAAAACCTTCAGCATTTTTCTCCTCAGCTTCAAACATACTTTTGGGAACAAAAAGCGGGAAATACGCATTTTGATGCCCCGTTTCTTTAAACATTTTATCCAATTCAGCTTGCATTTTTTCCCAAATTGCATAACCGTATGGCTTAATTACCATACAACCTCTCACTCCTGAATTTTCGGCTAAATCGGCCTTGACAACCAATTCGTTATACCATTTTGAATAATCTTCCGCTCTTGTAGTTATGTTCTTACTCATACTGAATAGTTTGGCACAAATATTGCATTAATAATTTTAAATAAATAGTTCCGCAAAACTAACTATTTTTGTAATGTGCAACAATAAAAACTCCATATATATGAAAACTTATACCCTACCCTTGCAGAAACCTATGATGCTTTACTTGTTTGGATTCATAAGCATTATTTTTAGTTCGTGTGGCTCTTATCAAAACAGCTCTTATTATGATTCTGATGGGATTTACGGAGGCACAGTAAATAGACCTGAAAGAAGTACGCAAACAGCCGAAACTTCTTCAAGTCCATACACTAGTTATTTTAATTCTTTACAAAACAACAATGAGCCTATAGAAATCTTAACAGATATTGACAATTATAACACTGACAATGACTCTATACAAACCTACACCAATTATGCTGGCTGGGGAAGCAATCCGCAAAGTGTAAGCATAAATGTTTACGATAACAGCTGGGGATTTAATAATTGGGGATGGAATAACGGTTTTGGATGGGGTGGAAATCCTGGTTGGGGATGGAATAGCTTTGGCTGGAATAACTTTGGCTGGAATAACTGGGGTTGGAACAATTGGGGATGGAATACTGGCTGGGGCTGGGGCGGATATCCTGGTTGGGGCTGGAATGCTGGTTTTGGCTGGGGTGGAAACATCGGTTTTGGTTGGAACAATTGGTACGGAAATAATTGGGGATATGCTCCTCATTACAATCCAAGAAACTACAGCTACAATGCAGGCAGAAGAGGATCTAGTTATGCTAATGCTTCAAACTCAAACAGAGGGGCATCGGGTTATAATAGAAATGGTAATACTGTAGGCGCTAGAAGAACTGACGGTAATTATTACAATTCTAACGGAACAAATTTTGGAAGAGGCTCTTCAAGCAGAATGAGTAGAACTAGCCCTGTTTTTTCTAGAAATCAATCTCAAGACAACGGAACTTACAATTCAAATCGTCGAGGATCATCAACACGTTCAGAAAATAGTTCTAATTCTCGTACCTACACGCCATCAAGAAGCGAATCAAACTCAAGATCATACACTCCAAGCTCTAATTCTGGATCTTCTAGAAGCAGTGGAAGCTATGGCGGTGGGGGTGGCGGAAGATCATCTGGCGGTGGCGGAAGAGGCGGAAGAGGTTAATATCCCTAAATTTGAACTACAAACATTATTTAAAAACGTATGAAAAAATATATTTGGTTACTCGCTATAGGACTTACAATAAATGCATTGCAAGCACAAGAAGTATCTGACGCAGTGCGCTATTCACAGGACAATTTAAATGGTACTGCAAGATTTAGAGCCATGAGTGGAGCCTTTGGCGCACTGGGCGGTGATTTATCATCTTTGAATGTAAATCCAGCAGGTTCTGCTATATTTGCTAACAATCAAATGGGTCTTACCTTAACAAACTTTAGCAACAAAAACAATTCAAATTATTTTGGGACCACTAATAGCACTAAGAACAACTCAATTGATTTAAACCAAGCTGGTGCGGTATTTGTTTTTGAAAATAACGCCAAACCAAACTGGTCAAAAGTCACCATTGGTATTAATTATGAAAACGCGAATAATTTTACTAACGATTTTTTCTCCTCTGGCACAAATAGAAACAATACCGTAGCTGATTATTTTTTATTTTATGCCAATAGAGGCAACAATGGAGCACCTGTCCCACAACAATTTGTAAACACAGAGCAAGGGGAATCAATCAGTGATTTATATTCTTTTTTAGGAAACAATCTTCCTGATAGTCAGTTTCCGGGATTAAGTGGATATGATGCTCAACAAGCTTTTTTAGGATATCAGGCTTTTATCATTGATGCCGTTAATGAAAATAATCCAAATTCACCTTTTTCATCTAATGTACCAGCAGCCAATTATTTTCATCAAAACGCTGTTTTTAATACTGGCTATAACGGAAAACTAACTTTTAACATAGCAACTTCATATAAAGATAAGTTCTATTTTGGGTTGAATTTAAACTCGCATTTTACAGATTATATTAGATCTACAAGATTTACTGAAAGAAACGATGCTCCTGTAACCAATGATTTTAGAGTAAGCCAAATACAGTTTGACAATGACTTAAACACTTATGGAACTGGATTTTCATTTCAAATAGGTGCAATTGCAAAAGTAACCAAGGAACTGCGCTTTGGTTTAGCACATGAATCATCTACTTGGTATAGATTAACTGATGAGTTATCACAAAGTGTAGTAGCCATTAGCAGAAACAGTTCCGAAACTTTACCCGCTGATGTTGTTAATCCAAATGTTATAAATGTATACCAACCGTATAAATTACAAACTCCTAGTAAAACAACCGTAAGTTTAGCGTATGTATTTGGTAAAAAAGGATTAATCAGTGTTGATTATGCTATGAGAAACTTTAGCTCTACAGCATTCAAACCTAAAAACGATGCGTTTTTTATGGGACTTAACAACGCCATGAGCAATACTCTTGACAATACAGGAGAGGTACGTGTAGGCGGTGAATATAAAATCAAAGCTTTAAGTCTAAGAGCTGGTTATAGGTACGAACAAAGTCCTTACAAGAACACGGAAATCATGGGTGATTTAACGGGATATTCAGCAGGTTTAGGATATAATTTTGGATCTACAAAATTAGATTTGTCTTACGCCAATGCCACACGTAATACCCAACAAGGTTTCTTTAACCAAGGACTTATTGATGGAGCCAGAATAGCCAATATCAATAATAATGTGTCGTTAACATTATTATTTGAATTGTAATTTTAATTATCGAACATTACAAATCCGTCTCGTTATGCAAACAAGACGGATTTTTTTTGCTCTGATGGTCCCGAAGCGTCAGGAGAAATCCTCCCTATTTCCAAGAGATTACTTCACTTTGCATCCATTTTTCAGGAGTTAAGCGAACTTTGTTTGAATCATACAGCACTAAATAGCTCCTAATAATTTGAAAACGGGTTGAAAAAAGTTCTGTTTGAATAAAAAATTGTAATTTTGCAAAATTCCCAAATTATCGGGATGCTACTACTATGAGAACGAAGTCTTTAAAAAAGAATAAAATAAATGTCATCACCCTTGGGTGTTCAAAAAATGTATATGATAGTGAAGTCCTTATGGGTCAGCTTCGCGCTAATGGAAAAGAGGTTACTCATGAAGCGCCCGAGGCTGAGGAAGGAAATATTATTGTCATTAATACATGTGGATTTATTGATAATGCCAAAGCTGAATCAGTAAACATGATTTTGGAATACGCTGATAAAAAAGAGAGAGGACTAGTAGACAAAGTGTTTGTAACCGGATGTTTATCTGAACGTTACAGACCTGATTTAGAAAAGGAAATCCCTAATGTGGATCAGTTTTTTGGAACAACTGAACTGCCTCAGCTATTGAAAGCTCTTGGCGCTGATTATAAGCATGAATTATTAGGTGAGCGATTGACAACAACACCTAAAAACTACGCTTATTTAAAAATCTCAGAAGGTTGTGATAGACCATGTAGTTTTTGTGCAATACCACTTATGCGAGGAAAAAACGTCTCGCAAACTATAGAAAAATTAGTAAAAGAAGCGGAAGGTTTAGCTAAAGATGGCGTTAAAGAGCTGATATTGATAGCGCAAGACCTTACCTATTATGGTTTAGACTTGTACAAAAAAAGAGCATTAGGAGAATTGCTTGAAGCCCTGGTAAAAGTTGAGGGCATAGAATGGATCCGTTTGCATTATGCATTCCCAACAGGTTTTCCTATGGACGTTCTTGAAATCATGAAACGCGAACCAAAAATTTGTAATTACATTGATATTCCGTTGCAACACATTGCAGATTCTGTTTTAAAATCGATGCGTCGTGGAACTACACAACAAAAAACCACAAAATTATTAAAAGATTTTAGAGAAGCCGTCCCTGGAATAGCGATTCGTACAACTTTGATTGTAGGGTACCCTGGAGAAACTCAAGAAGATTTTAATATTTTGAAAGAGTTTGTTCAAGAAATGAAATTTGACAGAATGGGATGCTTTGCTTACTCACATGAGGAAAACACACACGCCTATTTACTTGAAGATGACGTGCCAGATACGGTAAAACAAGATCGTGCCAACGAAATAATGGAATTACAGTCGCAAATTTCTTGGGATTTAAATCAAGAAAAAATTGGACAAACTTACCGTTGTATTATTGACAGAAAAGAAGGTGCACATTTTATAGGACGTACAGAATTTGATAGCCCTGATGTAGACAACGAAGTATTAATTGACGCCTCTAAACATTATGTAAAAACAGGTGAGTTTGTCATGATTAAGATTATTGATGCAACAGAATTTGATCTTTACGGAGAACCCGCTTAAAAACTTTTATTCTAAAAATACGATTATGAGAATTTCAATTTTGTTACTACTTTTTTTTGTTTTAACATCTTCAATTACACACGCCCAATTCAACAACAATGGTTTTGGCAACAATGGTATGATGGGTAATAATCGCAGAATTAATAATACCATGGATCAAAGCCGTGCTCCAGAAAAGCCAAAGGAAATTCCTGTTGAAGTAACCGTAGGCAAGGTAATGGAGCGTTTAAAACCTGAACTAGTTCTTGATGAGTTACAAGCCATTGCAATTTCAAACATTTTAACAGAAAGTATTAGAACACAAGGAATGCTTATTAAGGCCGAAGTAAGTCATGAAGATAAAGTAAAAAACATCAACGCCTTATCTGAAACTACGGACAGAAAAATTATGGAATTGCTTAATAAAGACCAAAAAGAAAAATTTATACTCATAAATGAGGAAGCAAAGAACCCTAAGAAAAAAGAGAAGAAAAAGTCTAAAGAACAATCTTAAAATAAAACAATTGAGCCAAATTATGAAAAACTTTTTTTACTTCTTTTGTTTAGCTGCACTAGCTGTTTCATGTGGTACCAACCCATATAAAAAAAGTGAAAAAATTTACGATTCTAAGCTAAAAACACTAGAAGGGACTATTGCTAATAAAGATCCTCAAACCTTACCTGTAATTGCTCATGTAACACTTAATATTGATACACTTTACACAAAACAATTACAAACTTACAAAGACACCCTTTTTAAAATGGGACCTACGCCATTGCAAAATGGCATAAGTACAGAGTGGATAGGTACTGTTAATTTTAATTTAAGAAAACCTAACTTTATCATTATTCACCATACCGCGCAAGACTCTATTCAACAAACCATTAAAACATTTACAAAAACAGCAACACAGGTTAGCGCACATTATGTAGTAGGTGAAGATGGAAAAGTAATTCAAATGCTTAATGATTATTTAAGAGCATGGCATGCAGGAAATGGTTCATGGGGTAAAAATACCGATATAAATTCAAGCTCTATAGGTATTGAACTAGACAATAATGGATCTGAAGTTTTTACAGAACCGCAAATCAATAGTTTACTAGCTTTATTGACTAAATTAAAAAAAGATCATAATATCCCTGCTCAAAACATCATTGGGCATGCAGACATTGCTCCTACTCGAAAAAAAGATCCTAGCATTTTTTTTCCTTGGAAAATTTTAGCCGAAAAGGGCTTTGGAGTTTGGCCTGACGAATTTTTAGTTACAGCACCCGCTGATTTTAACCCTGAACTAGGATTGCGAATAATTGGGTATGATACCAAAAATTTAACAGCAGCCGTTACCGCTTTTAAACTTCATTTTATGCAAAATGAGGTCAACGGAATTATAGATGAGCTGACTAAAAACACGATTTACTCTATTTACAAGAAGCAATAAGACACAAAGTATTTATTCTTGTGTTTACCAAAAAGAACTGCCAACACCTTGACGATATTGGCAGAAAAAAAAAAAAAAAAAAAAAAAAAAAA
>NZ_MTCA01000086.1:0-12091 GCF_002150205.1 Flavobacterium sp. FPG59
TTCTAGTACAGTAAAAAGTTTGTCTTTTAGTCTTTTTAAGACTTCTGTTTTGTTAAGTATTTATCACGATTCAAGTATCATTGTATATTTTTTTTTCTAAAAATTTATTTATCGATGAGATAGTTCTATTTTTGCATCACACAACTACACAATCATGTATAAATTACTTTTACGTCCTGTTCTTTTTTGGTTTGATCCAGAAGAGGTTCATTATTTTACTTTTTCTTGTATTCGATTTTTATCTAAAGTACCAGGTTTTTCCTCTTTGTTTAGATCACTTTATCTAGTAGACAATCCAAAATTAGAAACTGAAGTTTTTGGATTAAAATTTAAAAATCCCGTGGGACTTGCTGCAGGCTTTGATAAAGACGCTAAGTTATATAATGAACTCTCTAATTTTGGTTTTGGTTTTATTGAAATTGGAACATTAACTCCTATAGGACAAGAAGGAAATCCTAAAAAGAGATTGTTCCGTTTAAAAGAAGATAGTGCTATTATCAATCGTATGGGTTTTAATAACGGAGGTGTTTATGATGCCGTTAATAGATTGAAAAGTAATGATAAGGTTTTAATTGGCGGAAATATTGGTAAAAATAAAATCACATCAAATGAAGATGCTGCCTTAGATTATGAATTATGTTTTGATGCTTTGTATGATTATGTAGATTATTTTGTTGTCAATGTAAGTTCGCCTAATACTCCAAATTTAAGAGCGCTTCAGGATAAAGAACCATTAACACTGTTGTTACAGACCTTGCAAACCAAGAATTTGGCTAAGCCAAAGCAAAAACCAATTTTACTTAAAATTGCTCCAGATTTAACTGATGATCAATTGCTTGATATTATAGATATTATAAGTGTAACTGGTATTGCAGGAGTAATAGCAACAAATACCACTATTTCTCGCGAAGGTTTACAATCTGAGAATCGTGATGAAATGGGTGGGCTTTCAGGGAAACCACTTTCAAAACGCTCTACAGAAGTGATTCGTTTCCTTTCAGAAAAAAGTAATAAAGCTTTTCCAATAATAGGAGTAGGGGGTATTCACTCAGCTGCCGATGCTCTTGAAAAACTAGATGCTGGAGCCAGTTTGATTCAGCTATACACTGGTTTTATATATGAAGGTCCAGCACTTGTTGTTGCAATTAATAGAGCCTTGCTAAAACGAAAGTCAAAATCTTAACTAAAATAAATGTCCATAAACGAAGCTTTTTTTTTGTAATTGTAATTTAAGAAAAATGGAATTGATTACTGCTAATTTTCGGAATTTTCAAATTTTGTATTAAACAGAAAAAACGATTTCGTAAAAACAATTACTTTAGTATCTTTGACTTCATATGGAGCCAATAAAAATTATAGAATGCCCACGTGATGCCATGCAAGGCATAAAACCATTTATTCCCACAGTCAGAAAGGTAGCTTACATTCAATCTTTATTAAGAGTGGGGTTTGACAGTATTGATTTTGGAAGCTTTGTTTCTCCAAAAGCAATTCCACAAATGCAGGATACAGCCCAAGTATTAGAACAACTTGATTTGTCACAAACAAAAAGTAAATTACTGGCAATAATTGCCAATACTCAGGGAGCGTCTCAGGCTGCGACTCATGACGCAATTCAATATTTAGGTTTTCCTTTTTCTATTTCTGAAAATTTTCAGATGAGAAATACGCATAAAACCATAGCCGAATCTCTAGTAACACTGCAAGAAATCTTAGAAATTGCTGATAAATCAAAAAAAGAGGTTGTTGCTTATTTGTCAATGGGTTTTGGGAATCCATACGGTGATCCATGGGATGTAAATGTTGTGGGCGAATGGACTCAAAAATTAGCTGCCATGGGTGTTAAAATTTTATCACTTTCGGATACCGTTGGCAGTTCAACCCCAGATGTGATTTCGTATTTGTTTTCAAATTTAATACCACAATATCCTACTATTGAGTTTGGAGCTCATTTGCATACTACTCCTGATAAATGGTTTGAAAAAATTGATGCTGCATACCTAGCGGGTTGCAGGCGTTTTGATGGCGCTATACAAGGTTTTGGTGGCTGTCCTATGGCTACAGATAATCTTACTGGAAACATGCCAACAGAAAAGTTACTTTCTTATTTCACTGCCAAAAAAGAATATGCAGGCATGAGTCCCATGAGTTTTGAAAGTGCATACAATGAGGCTTCTAAATTATTTGGCGAGTTTCATTAATAAGTGCATTAGCGTTTTTGCAACGAATTGCCATACTAGATTTAATTTATTTTCGTTTTTTAACAAAAAGTATGTATTTTTATAGTAACCTAATTTTTGAAGTACATGAAAAAAGCCATCTTTAAATCTCTATATTCTTGCATTGCTCTTGTTTTGCTTTTTTCATCCTGTGCCAGTGATGTTGATTTTGATCAAGTTAATGATATAAAATTAGAGCCAGTTTTTATAGCAAATCTAGCGTATTTTGAAGTCCCTGCTCCTGATTTTGTAACTAATGGCCAAGAACAAAATTTTGTTTTTGATATTCCAGCGGTAGATGTTTTTTCGGATAAGTTTTTTAAAGATAATTTAAGAAAGGCTTCCATTTTTACTGAAATGGAAAACACAATCAACAGAGCTTATCAAGTGGAGCTTTTGTTTTTAGACAATAATAATGCTACTGTTTATACTGCTGATTTTAATGTACCTGCTTATTCAGGAACGGCAAATAAAGTGAGTAGAACGGATGTATTCGAAAATGTACAACTTGATTTATTAAAAAGAACTACTAAAATAGCTTTCATTTTACGCATGTTACCAGGTCAACCTTTGACTGAGACAAGTACTGGAAAACTTATATTGCGTTCAGGTGTAACCGCTTATCTTGTTGTAGAATGAAAAAAAGACTTTACCTTTTAATAATCCTTTTTGCTTTTTGTAGTTTTGCTCAAAATAAGCAAGTTTTATATAATTTTACAGCTGTTCCTCAATCTATGATGACAAATCCCGGTGCGGATTTTAAATATAATTGGTATGCAGGAATACCGTTACTATCTGGAATTTCAGCTAATGTAGGTTCAAGTGGTTTTGCTGCTTACGACCTTTTTGCTAATGATGGCATAGATTTTAACACCAAGTTGCGTAATGTGGTGATGACTACTAACAGAAATGATAAATTGGCAGTTAACCAACAAATGGAAATTTTTAGTGGTGGATTTAAAATCCCGGGTGCTGACCGTGATGCTTCAAATACGTATGTTTCCTTTGGGATATACCAGGAGTTTGATATGATGAATTTTATGCCTAAGGACTTAGCTATTCTAGCTTTGGAAGGCAATGGCAATTATTTAGGTAAAATATTCGATTTAGGAGATTTGAACACAAAAGCTGAACTTTTATCTGTTTGGCATATTGGGGCACATAAAAATATCACCAAAAATTTTATTGTGGGTGCTCGAGCTAAAATATATTCCAGTATTTTTAATGCTAATTCTACAAAGAACTCGGGTTATATTTATACAGGCCCATCAAATTTGGGGGTTTATGATCAAAGCATCTACGCTAATATGCAACTAAATACTTCTGGATTGGCAAAGTATGATGATGAAAATAATGATTCTGATGTGGTTAAAGACATCACAAAAGGTGTATTGTTAGGCGGAAATTTAGGCTTTGGCTTTGATGCGGGTTTCACTTATTATCCCAGCCAAAACATTCAAATAACGGGAAGCATTCTGGATGTAGGATTTATAAACCATACTAAGGATGTAGAAAATTACACCTTAAAAGGAAGATACAACTATAGAGGAGTTGTTCCTAGCTTTAGTTCAGGAGCTTCAGCCGAAAATATTTATGAGGAGTTTCAAAATGCAATTCCACTAGACACAATTAATACAAAATTCACCACTTGGCGCCCTATAAAGTTGAATACTTCCTTTCAATATTCGTTTGACGAGGATAGCGAAGAAGATTGTAACTGCGATGGTAATGGTAGTGATGTAGTGTATAAAAGTGCCGTAGGAGCACAATTATTTGTCATGTCAACACCTAGAATGCCTATGGCAGCTTTTACCACTTATTTTTCGAGAAAAATTTTGAAAGGATTGCAAGCAAAGGCTACCTATACTATCGATTCTTTTTCAAGTAGAAACATTGGTTTAGGCTTGTTTACTACGGCTGGCCCCGTAAACTTTTATCTTATAGCTGATAATCTATTGGAATACAGAGATGTTACAAAAGCAAATAGTTTGTCTTTTCAACTAGGATTTAATGTAATTGTGAAATAATTATTTCCAATTTATAAGCGCAATATGCAATGTTTAGTTGATTCTTAATTGGTCATTTATCAGATTAGATAGTGTGTTTAATAGTTATATTAAAATCAATAGTTGTAGATTTATTTGTGACCAAATCTGTATTTATGAGGTTCTTGTTTATTGATTTATAAATAATCTGTTCTTTTTTTGCGAAAAAAAATGTATATTTGCACGCAATTAAACACCAACTACAATTGCAATGATCGCACACAACTCTAAGATTATCGGTGAAGGATTGACTTACGATGATGTTCTATTAGTTCCAAACTATTCTAACGTTCTTCCTCGTGAAGTAAGTATTCAATCAAAATTTTCTAAAAATATTACGCTTAATGTACCAATTGTATCTGCTGCTATGGATACAGTAACTGAAAGTGCTATGGCAATAGCTATGGCTCAAGAAGGTGGAATTGGTGTTTTACATAAGAACATGACTATTGAGCAACAAGCTGCAAAAGTTAGAAAAGTAAAGCGTGCGGAGTCGGGTATGATTATCGATCCGGTAACTTTACCATTAAGTTCTACTGTTGCAGATGCTAAAAATGCCATGAAAGAATTTGGTATTGGTGGTATTCCAATTGTTGATGAAAATAAAACATTAAAAGGAATTGTTACCAATAGAGATTTACGTTTTGAAAAAAACGGTTCTCGACCAATTGTTGAGGTAATGACTAGCGAAAATCTAGTTACTGTTGCCGAAGGAACTTCATTAGAACAAGCCGAAGTAGTTTTACAAGGTTACAAAATTGAAAAATTACCTGTTGTAAATGCAGATTATAAATTGGTAGGTTTAATCACTTTTAGAGACATTACCAAATTAACCCAAAAACCTATCGCCAACAAAGATGTATACGGACGTTTGCGCGTTGCTGCAGCTATTGGCGTAACCGGTGATGCAGTGTTAAGAGCCGAAGCACTTGTAAATGCAGGTGTAGATGCCATTATTATTGATACTGCTCACGGACATACACAAGGTGTAGTAAATACTTTGAAAGAAGTAAAATCTAAATTCCCGCAGATTGATGTAATTGTAGGTAATATTGCTACTGCTGAAGCAGCACGTTATTTAGTTGAAAATGGTGCTGATGGTGTAAAAGTAGGAATTGGACCTGGTTCAATTTGTACCACTCGTATCGTTGCAGGAGTTGGTTTTCCTCAATTTTCTGCTGTGCTTGAGGTAGCTGCTGCTATCAAAGGAACAGGAGTTCCAGTTATTGCTGATGGTGGAATTCGTTACACTGGTGATATCCCAAAAGCGATTGCTGCTGGTGCTGACTGTGTGATGCTAGGATCTTTGCTAGCAGGTACTAAGGAGTCTCCAGGCGAAACAATCATTTTTGAAGGACGTAAATTCAAATCCTACCGTGGTATGGGTTCAGTTGAAGCCATGCAAGAAGGATCAAAAGACAGATATTTTCAAGATGTTGAGGATGATGTGAAAAAATTAGTTCCGGAAGGAATTGTAGGTCGTGTACCATACAAAGGAGAATTGAACGAAAGTATGCAACAATTCATTGGTGGTCTTCGTGCCGGAATGGGCTATTGCGGTTCAAAAGACATTCCTACTTTGCAAGAAACAGGTCGTTTTGTTCGTATCACTGCTAGTGGTATCAATGAAAGTCATCCACATAACGTGACCATTACAAAAGAAGCTCCGAATTACTCTCGTTAGTTTTTTCAGTTTCTCATTCCGTTAGAATCTAAATAATTTAAACCATTAAGAAAGTTAAGGGAATTAAGGATTTAAAAAACTTAATGTGTCTTAATTTACTTAATGGTTTTTTTATTGAAGTTAAACTAAGCTCTTAAAAGGGCGGCTACTTTTTCTTCTCGCCTGCAATCCTTAAGGTGTATCTTTGAAGGATGTAAATTCAATTTGTTATTCTCCCGGAATCTTAATAATTTAAACCATTAAGAAAGTTAAGGAATTCAAGGATAAAAAAACTTAATGTATTTTAATTTACTTTATGGTTTTTTTATTGAAGTTAAACTAAGCTCTCAAAAAGGCGGCGATTTTTTTCTTCTCGCCGGCAATCCATAAAATATCACTTTCCTCTAATATGAGATGAGATTCCGGATTTAACATACGTTTTCCATTGCGTTCAATACCAACAATAATCCCATGTGTGTTTTCTCGAATTTGCGATTCTCGAATACTTTTGCCTATACAAACTCGGTTTTTTAATTCCAGTTTTTGAAGGATAATGTCAGTCTCAACCACTTTTTCGGCAACATCAATTTCATTTTTATCCAAGTAAATTTTGAATTCCTTTACCTGTTTGTCTGTTCCTATTACACTTATTTCATCACCAGGAAATAATCTTTCGGTTCGCAATGGAATGTTTATAACTACTTCTCCTCTTTTAATTGAGGCGATGTTGATTTCAAACTGTTCTCTAATTTTTAATTCTTCAAGAGTTTTTCCAGCTAAATTAGATTCTTTGGCAATTTCAAACTCTGTCATGTGACCATCCCAAGGAGAGAGCGTATTTTGACGTTTGTTTTCTTTTTTAATTTCTCGATCATTGTAATTAGTCATAAAATGATCTTCAATTTTATGATAAACGGCATGTAATTTTTTTGGGAATAAGATATAAGCACCTATGGCAATTAAAAACGCAATTGCAGCAATCCCTGCAGAGAAAAAAGTATTTAAAATAAAACCCACATAAAATAGTGAAAGAGCAATTCTAAAAAGCACTAGCATGATAATTGGGCCATAATGCTTTTTTTGCTCCAATAAAATTTGAACCTGTTTGACCGCTACTCTTCTTAAAGATAGCGCCCACAAGAAGGGTGATAATATAATCAGTGTGATCAATGCAGCAATAGCATTTCCAAATTTTGAATCTTCTACTAACGGAAGAATAAAATTTGACGAAAGTAAAATAATAGCAACAATAATGATAGAGTGTAGTACTACTTGTGTGAGATAACTTCGCATTACAATTTGCCAATTGCTTAATGACTTTATTTCTTCGGTATTTGAGCTGTAGAGTTGAATTCTTTTTACCCATCGTTTAGGCAGTTTCTTTTCAACAAAAACCGAAAACGGTTCGGCAAACTTGACCATGAAAGGTGTGGTAAAAGTGGTAATGGCAGATACCGCCACTACAATAGGATATAAAAAATCACTAGTTACTTTTAAGGTGGTTCCCAATGTGGCAATAATAAATGAAAATTCTCCAATTTGAGACAAACTCATTCCGGATTGTATGGATTGTTTAAGCGGTTGTCCCGATAGCAAAGAACCTATGGTAGAACTTATGGATTGCCCAAAGATTACGATTAATGTTAAAACAGCTACTGGAAAAGCATATTCTATTAGTGTATTCGGATCAATTAACATTCCCACAGATACAAAGAACACCGCACCGAATAAGTCTTTTACAGGTTTTACCAAATGTTCTATGTGTTCCGCTTGTGTCGTTTCGGCAATGATAGATCCCATGATAAAGGCACCAAGAGCTGGCGAAAACCCAACATTGGCAGCAAAAATCACCATTAGTAAACATAAGGCTAACGAAATGATCAACATCATTTCGTCAGTTAATAAATGTTTCGCTTTTTTTAATAATGTTGGTATAAAAAAGATTCCTACTACAAACCAAATGGTTAAAAAGAAAATCAGTTTCAAAACAGATTGCACCAATTCCATTCCTGAAAACTGCTGACTCACTGCAACTGTTGAGAGCAAAACCATCATCAAAATGGCAATAATATCTTGAACAATCAGTGAACCAATTACGTTTCCAGCAAACTTTTGCGATTTTACCCCCAGTTCATCAAAGGTTTTTAAAATTATGGTAGTGGATGAAATAGATAATATTACTCCGAGAAAAATACTATTCATTTTACTCCATCCCAAAAATTGACCCGTAAAAAAGCCTAGTGTGACGAGTGTAATTATTTGTGTAAATGCAGTGATAGAAGCCGTACCGCCCACTTTTACCAATTTTTTAAAACTGAACTCAAGCCCTAAACTGAACAGTAAAAATATAACGCCTATCTCGGCCCAAACCTTCACACTATTAACATCTTTTACAGTAGGAAAAAAATCAAATTCAGAACTAGCTAAAAATCCTGCTACAAGGTACCCTAAAACCAAAGGCTGTTTCATAATTCGAAATAACAAAACAGCTATGGCAGCAGTGATTAGGATTAAACCTAAATCAGTTATTAAATCGGGTAAATGAACTATTGAAGTGGATAAAAAGGGAAACATAAATTTTGAATTTTGACTAAAATAACAAAAAAATCTGCTTTTATCAAGTGACAAAAGCAGATTTTAGAAAAGTATAACAATATCGAGGTTTAGATTCCCAAGAAATTACTAGGTGTAATTTGCATTAATTCGGCTTTTATAGCTTCAGATACATCTAGTGTTGCAATAAAACCATGAATGGCGTTTTTATCAATAGCTTCATTAGTTCGTGTCAATCCTTTCAAGGCTTCATACGGATTTGGATATCCTTCACGACGCAAAATAGTCTGAATCGCCTCCGCTACCACAGCCCAGTTTTTCTCTAAATCTTCATGAAATTTAGGTTCGTTCAAGAGCAATTTATTCAATCCTTTCAAGGTAGCTTCAAATCCTATGATGGTATGACCTATTGGTACGCCTACATTTCTTAAAACAGTACTATCAGTTAAATCGCGCTGCAATCTAGACAGCGGTAATTTTGCCGAAAGGTGCTCAAAAATAGCATTGGCAATCCCTAAGTTTCCTTCTGAGTTTTCAAAGTCAATTGGATTTACTTTATGCGGCATGGCTGATGAACCAATTTCGCCTGCTTTTATTTTTTGCTTGAAATACTCCATTGAAACGTACGTCCAAATGTCTCTATCCAAGTCAATAATGATAGTGTTTATTCTTTTTAAAGCATCAAAAAACGCTGCAAAATGATCGTAATGTTCTATTTGTGTGGTTGGGAAAGAGTGGTGTAATCCTAAAATATCTTCGACAAATTTCCCTCCAAATTGTTTCCAATCAATTTGAGGGTAAGCTACATGGTGGGCATTGTAATTTCCAGTAGCGCCACCAAATTTAGCTGCAAAAGGAATATTGAATAACAAACGCATTTGCTCCTCTAATCGTTCTACAAAAACGCCAATTTCTTTACCCAATCGAGTAGGTGAGGCGGGCTGTCCGTGCGTGCGAGCCAGCATTGGGACGTCTTTCCATTCCACGCTCAGTTCTTTCAACTTTGCTGTCAAAGCGATTAACGAGGGCATGTATACTTTTTCAAACGCTTCTTTGGTAGATAACGGAATCGCAGTATTATTAATGTCTTGGGAAGTTAACCCAAAATGAATGAACTCTTTGTATTGTGATAAACCTAGTTTTTCAAAAGCATCTTTGATAAAGTATTCTACCGCTTTTACATCGTGGTTGGTTACTTTTTCTGTTTCTTTAATCCAAAGTGCATCTTCTGTCGAAAAGTTTTGGTAAATGTTGCGTAAACTTTCAAATAAATCCGAATTCACTCCAGCAAGTTGTGGCAAAGGCACTTCGCACAAGGCAATGAAATATTCAATTTCAACCAGTACGCGGTATTTGATTAAAGCTTCTTCAGAGAAAAATGGAGCTAAAGAAAGGGTTTTACTTCTATATCTTCCATCAATTGGAGAAATAGCATTCAATTCGTTTAAAGTAGTCATTGTTTAGTTGTTTGTTCGAAAGGCACAAAAATAGTTATAAGTTACAAGTAATGGATGATAAGTTTAGACTTTTATTGCTCTAATAATTGATTTTTTGCCATTGCTATAGCCATTCTTATAGTATTTTATGTAGTAATTTATTTTTCATGATTTCAACTCCTTTCGAAGCCATTTCAGGAATCACTTGCAGTTGATTTCTCAAATTCGGAATTTTAATCGGTTTGGGGTCAATGTAAAATAGTGGTGTTGTTACTTTGGTAAAATCAATCAAACCTGCCGCCGGATACACTTGTAACGAGGTGCCTATCACGGCAAAATAATCAGCAGTTTCTGTAATTAAAACAGCTTCTTCAAGTGCAGGAACTTCTTCGCCAAACCATACAATGTGCGGGCGCAATTGATTTTGATTTTCATCAAAGTCGCCAAAATTCAAATCTTCGGTCCAGTTCAAAATATAATCAGGGTTGCGTGTACTACGCACTTTCAACAATTCCCCATGTAGGTGCAGTACCTTTGTGCTGCCAGCGCGCTCATGCAAATTATCTACATTTTGAGTGATGATATGTACATTAAATTCCGATTCCAATTCTGCTAAAATATAATGCGCTGCGTTCGGAGTAACCTCTTTGAGTTGTCGGCGCCTTTGGTTGTAAAAATCGAGTACCAAAGCCGGATTTTTATGCCAACCTTCGGGCGTGGCGACATCTTGAACGTTATGCCCTTCCCAGAGTCCATCACTATCCCGAAATGTTTTAATACCACTTTCAGCACTAATTCCAGCGCCAGTCAAAACTACTAATTTCTTTTTCATGTTCTATTTTTTTGGGCGTGTTCGCCGAGGCGACCGGGCTTTCTGCTGTATCTTTATGGGCAAAAAAAGCCCATAAAGGATGCCGCGTCAATCCCTCACGCAAATCCCGTAAGTGTACTTTTTTTATCTTTTAACGTACTATTCGTAAGAGATCAATACTCGCTGTTCTTTAAAACATAAAACTAGTCTTTTTTACTATTTTTGCCAAAAAATAATCCCACATGATCGATTTAAAATATCTCGAGTTTCTTGAAAATATCCTCACAGATAATCGCAAAGAGAAATTCTTGAAAGTATTGCAAAACAGAACCAAACATTTTACCATAGCCGTTGAAGATGTGTTCCAGATGCACAACACCAGCGCTGTGATGCGCAGTTGCGAGGTTTTTGGTATTCAAGAACTGAACGTAATTGAACAGCGCTACGGCAAAAGTATTGACAAAGAAATTGCCATGGGTGCCCAAAAATGGGTTGACATAAACACTTTCGACAGTGTAACAACTTGTGTTGACACTTTAAAAAATAAAGGTTACCAAATTATCGCTACCACGCCACACGATAACGATTGTTTGATGGAAGATTTTGATATATCTAAACCCAGTGCCTTATTTTTTGGCACCGAACGTGATGGTTTATCTGAGGAAATCTTGCAACGTGCCGATGGTTTTTTAAAAATCCCCATGGTGGGTTTCACCGAAAGTTTGAATATCTCCGTTTCTGCAGCAATCATAATTCAAAACCTAACCAATAGATTGCGAAGTTCTAATATTGATTGGCACTTAACCGAGAACGAAATCCTAGAAAAACGTTTGGAGTGGGCCAAAAAATCTATAAAAGATATTAAAAGAATTGAAAAACGGTATTTTGAAGAGAATCCTCGGGTATGAAATAAAAAAACCATTTCAATAGGCTGCTATTGAAATGGTTTTTAGCAATATAGCTATATAATTTGAATAAAGTATGTTCCTAACAAGGATTAAATATCTTTCTCAAAATACAAATGAATGTATATAGCAGCTCCAAAATTTGTTGAAGTTGAGGTTGTAAACTTGTATCCTTTGGCGGCGTACTCATCTAGTTTTTCTTGAATTTCTTTTTTTGAGTCATTAGCAATGTGCTTTGAATCAAGTGTTAACTTAGAGTAATAAATCAAACTTTCTACTTTGTATTCTTTCATAATAGTGGTTGGTAATTAAATAGGTTTTTATTTTAATGTAAAAATAGCAGAATTAAACTATAAAAAAAAACATTTCTTATTAGTTACTAAGGTCTTTAGTTACTAAAAAGGCGTTTTATCTATTACTCAAAAGAGAAAATTAAAAATTTGTTTCGCTCTCTAGTTG
>NZ_MTCA01000050.1:0-18896 GCF_002150205.1 Flavobacterium sp. FPG59
ATAATAGGCTTGCCTTGTTCATCAATTCCTTTTTTATCAAGTTCCAACTCTCTTTTACAAATTATTTCAATTTCAAAATCATTAGTTTCTGAAAAAGGATTGATTAATTTTTCAAGTGAATGCTTTAATTCTTTTATTGTTTTTCTGTGCCATATTTTTGTATGATAAATTTCTAAAATAGTTCCATGTCTGGAATTATCGGGAAAAGACGCTGGATAATCATTTAAACTTTTGTGAGGTACATTAATTTTAATAAAGTCTTCTTTATCGTTTTTTTCAAAGTCTTTCCAATTTACGTCTAATTGCTCGTAACTATTTGTGTTATTTGTTTTTGTGACCAATCTCAATGAAGTTCCTAATCTATCGCTCGAAAATCTACCAATTCCTTTCGCTCCAGCATAAAATCTCTTTTCTTGAATTTTATCTCTATATGATTCTCTCTTATCTTCTTCTTCAAAATTATCTTCGCTACCGTCTTTTTTTGCTGAATAAGCCAATGCTAGCCATTTATCTTTAATGTCTTTTAAGGACATTCCTTTACCGTTGTCTGCAATAATTATTCTATCATCTTCAAATGTAATAATAACCTTTCTTGCATGAGCATCATACGAATTTTTAACTAATTCAAAAACAGCTATATTATCATCGGTAATAAGGTCTTTACCAACAATACTTTTGATACCAGTTTTTACTGAAAAAAATAAATCATCCATTTATAAGTTGTTTTAGAATCAAACCACTTTGTTCACTAAATAATGGTGGAATTGCATTTCCTATTTGAGTATATCTTGGTACTTCTTGGGTTCTTAATTTTCCACCTGTGGTATATTTTCCTTGAAATTTATACCAGTCAGGAAATGATTGAATACGTGCATATTCACGAACTGTCAATATTCTTGGTTCTAGATAGTGTATGTAATCATCTGGTAACGTAGTGATAGTTGGAGTTTTATCTATACTATTCAAAGGAATAACCGTACGTTTTTTAATACTATACTTTTCTTGAATTAATTTACTGATATTTAAATTTCTTCTATCTTTCGTTTCTTCGAGTATGTTTTTAAATCTTTCAATGATTTCTGGAGAATGTTTTGGAAAACGGTGACTATCTGCAATGGTGTTATTAATCCCCTCGCGCATAAGCTTTTGATAATTTCCTTTTTCTTTTCCGTAAATTCCAGATTGAAAACTTGGAAAGTCTGGAGTTTCTTTTAATCCGTTTCCTTTGAACAAATCAGAAATTGCATCTTGTAAATTAGTTTCTACGTTTAGGCCTTTGGCTTTTAAAAAATCAAAGCGATTTTCTTTTAAAAAGTCAAAAAAGCTTTCGGCTTTTTCTTGGGAGGCTTTTTTTAATGTTTTTTTAATGCCTACAAGAATAAAACGAGTTCTTTTTTGAGGAACACCATATTCGCCAAAATTTACTAATTGCCCTTTGACATAATATCCTGCTTCATCAAGCTTTTGGGTAACTTGTGAGGAATATGCAATTCCTTTTTCTTTATTTTTCTTGAACTCCATTGTAAAGCCTTTTACATTTTCAAAGAAAATAATTTTAGGTTCAACAATTTTTACAAAATTGATATAAGAATTTATAAGGTCGTTTCGCAAATCAAACTCATTTCGCTTTCCTGCCATAGAAAAGCCTTGACAAGGCGGCCCACCAGCAATCATTGTAACTTTTCCTTTAAGTTTTTCTAAATTAGAATTGTAATTATTAAGAACTGAGTTTATTTCAAGTGCCTTTTTAGGTAACCATTGTGGCCAATCAAAATGATTTTTATTGTCAATTAAATTGTACTCTAAAGTTTTAAAAGCATCAGGACTTTTCTCAACAGCAAAAATTCCTTGCCATCCAGCTTGATGCAACCCTAGTGATAATCCGCCACAACCCGCAAAAAGATCTATGTAGGTAAATTTATTTTTCATGAAAATTTGTAAAGCATTCAAATTTATTAATAAAAAAAATATTAACCTGGATTTAATGATAAAATCTTTTACGTAAGTAAAATTTTATATGAAAAATTCTTTCAACAAAAAAAAACGCTACTCTTTCGAATAGCGTTTTTTGAAATTTGTGTGGTTATGGCTTTGTTCTTCGTGAAGACAATCGTCTGAGGAGTTGAATGCCCTAGCCCTGATTACTTCACTATACTTTTATTTCCATAGGAGTTCAGTGAATTCCATTTGAAGTGAAAATCCTTTATTTCCGCCTTTTCGGCGGATATAAAGATTGTAACGGATAGCAGGATTAAGCTCCTAAAAAAGAGTAACCGCACCGTACCTCTGTTGCTTTTATTTACTTGCAGGGATGGTCATAATCCCCATATTGTAGAGCGTAAAGGCTTGTATGTCTACGTTTTCTTGTATGGTTGCTGCTACTGATTTTCCGGCGCCGTGTCCTGCATTGATGTCTATGCGAATAAGGGTTGGGTTTGTTCCTGCTTGTTTTTCTTGCAACTCGGCAGCAAACTTAAAGCTGTGTGCCGGAACTACTCTATCATCATGATCTCCTGTAGTAACCATAGTGGCTGGGTACTGGGTTCCTGTTTTTACGTTGTGTACCGGTGAATATCCTTGAATGTAGTTGAACATTTCTTTGCTGTCCTGAGCTGTTCCGTAATCATACGCCCAACCTGCTCCTGCGGTAAAGGTATGGTAGCGCAACATGTCCATCACACCTACTGCTGGCAAGGCTACCTTCATTAATTCTGGGCGTTGTGTCATGGTAGCGCCTACTAACAAACCTCCGTTTGACCCACCACGAATGGCTAAGTATTGTGAAGAGGTGTATTTTTGTGCAATTAAATATTCGGCTGCTGCAATGAAATCATCAAATACGTTTTGCTTTTGCATTTTGGTTCCGGCATCATGCCATTTTTTTCCGTATTCGCCACCACCGCGTAAGTTGGGTACGGCATATACGCCTCCGTTTTCCATCCAGATGGCATTGGCTATGCTAAAACTTGGTGTCAAGCTCGCATTGAATCCGCCATATCCGTAAAGCATGGTTGGATTTGTCCCGTCTAGTTTTAATCCTTTTTTGTGGGTGATGATCATTGGGATTTTCGTACCGTCTTTTGAGGTATAAAACACTTGTTTAGACTCATACAGATCCGTATTGAAATCTACTTTTGGTTTTTCATATACAACAGAGGTTCCTGTTTGTGTATCTAAACTAAAAATGGAACCCGGTGTTATATAATTTGTAAACGAGAAATAAAGGTTTTTCTCTTTTTTCTTTCCGCCAAAACCGCCCGCTGTTCCTACTCCTGGCAGTTTGATTTCGCGTATCAATTTTCCTGTGTAATCATATTGTTTTACCAATGAAACAGCATCTTTCATGTAATTTGCAAAGAAATAACCGCCACCTGTTGATGGTGCTAAAACGTTCTCTGTTTCTGGAATGAAGTCTTTCCAGTTTTCTGGTTTTGGGTTTTTGATATCCACGGTAACAATGCGTTTGTTGGGCGCATTCAAATCAGTTTCTATGAATAATTTTCCGCCTTCGTTTTCAATTATGTTGTTGTCACTTTTAAAATTATCTACAATAGTTACAATAGGGCTGTTGGGTTTTGTTAAATCTTTAATGTATAACTCGTTCCCATAGGTAGAGTTTGCGGCTGATATTACAAGGTAGCGGTCGTCTTCGGTCACGCCACCGCCTACATAACGGCGTTTTTGATCGGCACCAAAGATAATTTGATCGTCTTTTTGAGCTGTGCCTAATTTATGAAAATAGAGTTTGTGCTGATCTGTTTTTGCTGATAATTCACTTCCTTTTGGTTTGTCATAACTGGAATAGTAGAACCCTTCGTTTCCTCTCCAAGACACGCCGCTGAATTTTACATCGACAATGGTGTCTTCAATAATTGTATTGGTAATGGCATCCATGATGATTACTTTTCGCCAGTCGCTTCCACCTTCTGAGATGGCATAGGCTACTTTTGAACCGTCTTTGGAAAAATCCAATCCGCCAAGTGATGTGGTTCCGTCTTTAGAAAAGGTGTTGGGATCTAAGAAAACCGTTTCGGTTCCTTTGGCATCTTTTCTATACAACACCGACTGGTTTTGCAAACCGTTGTTTTTATAGTAATACGTGAAATTCCCTTCTTTGAAAGGCGCTCCTATTTTTTCGTAATTCCACAGTTTTTCCATTCTTGCTTTTAACGCATCACGAAACGGAATTTGGTTGAGATACCCGTAGGTTACTTCGTTTTGGGCTTTGACCCAAGCACCTGTCTCGGCTGATTTATCATCTTCTAGCCAACGGTATGGATCTGGGACTTTTGCATCAAAATAAGCATCTACCGTAGTACCTTTGTTGGTCGTTGGGTATGTTATTTTTTCGTTTTTATTTTGGCCAAAAGTTGCCATTGCAGAGGTTACAGCCATTATTAAAAAGGATTTATTCATATGTTTCTATTTTTTGTTTTTCATCGGTCATATGTAATTCGCATATGATCATTGGTGCTTGCGACCCAATTACCTTCATGCTCATTTCATTAGTTATTTTTTTAGGTTGTTACAAAAATAAGGAAATAGTTAGTGTGGTAAAGGTGGAAAAGTCTTAAATAAAACTAAAAAAAACTACTCTTTCGAGTAAAGTATTTTCTACAGTTCTGTCGTTTACTTAATTTTTTTCTTTGGCTTCCTCAAAATTTTGCAATTCTATATTTACAGCTTCCAGCAGCTGTTGCTCAGTAGGCAGGTATAGTTTATATTGACTGGCTACAATATTTTTCTCGTTTTCCGGCAGCGTAAATTTTACAACGCCGTCATTTTTATTTGCACAAAGCAAAATACCAATAGTTGGATTTTCATGGGGTAGTTTTTCTACTCGATCGTAATAATTCACATACATCTGTAATTGCCCTATATCTTGATGCGTAAGTTTATCTGTTTTGATTTCGATAATGACAAAGCATTGTAATATTCGATTATAAAAAACTAAGTCTGTAAAAAATTCATCGCCATCAATGTGTATTCTTTTTTGTCTTGCGACAAATGAAAAACCATTTCCTAGTTCCAATAAAAAATCTTGCAAATGAGTAATTATAGCACTTTCTAAATCTTTTTCATAGTAAGCCGCTTCTCGTTTTAACCCCAGAAATTCAAGATACATCGGGTCTTTTATAATCTCTTTAGCATCTGAAGGCAGTTTTTCATTTTTGGCAACAGCGAGTACGCTTTCTTTATCATTGCTCATTAAAAGACGTTCGTATAAACTACTGTTGATTTGACGTTCGAGTTGTCTTGACGTCCAATTATTTTTTACGCTTTCCGCAACATAAAACTCTCTTTTATCTGTATTCTCAATTGCCAAAAGGAATTTATATTGTGTCCAACTCAATTGTGTCCGCAGTGCGGACACAATTGGAAAAGTGCGATAAAATTGGCGATACCAATTTAATTGGCGATAAGAAAAACCACTTCCATATTCTGGCTGTAATTGTTGTGAAAGAAATTTAATTAAATAAGTCCCATAATCAGCACGGTCCTTTCCGTTTTGTTCTTCCTCGAAAATACGTTGCCCAATATGCCAGTACATCAAGGTTCTTTCATTGTCAACTGCTCTAATTGCTTTGTCTTTTGAAGCTGCTATAATGGCTTTAATATCAGGAATTACAGATTGGTTTTGTAGCATCGTTATTTTGGATTATAAAAATTTAACTCGATTACACATACAATAATACGAAAAAAAGAACTGAAATAGTAACCCGTATTTTTTGCACATAAACCAAAAAAAACGCTACTCTTTCGGGTAGCGTTTTTTTGGGTATAAATTGGTTTTAACCTTATTTAACTTGAACTGGGAAAGTCACCTGAGCATCTGTGGCACCGCCTGCATTAGTGATTGATCCAGTAGCTACTCCTGCAGCGTCTTTGTTTGGTTCGTGTCTAAGTACTACTGTTAAGGTTCCAGTTGCTGGAGCTGCTGCTGTTCTTAATGAAAAAGTTAACCCAACAGGTTTTCCGTTTTTGTCCGCATCTGTATACGTGAAAACTCCTATTGTAGTAGGCGCTTGATAGAACAATTGGTGCTCATAACCCTCTTCTTTAACCTCGGCAGTGATGTTATCTACTGGCGTAACCGACTCATTTAAGAAAGTGGTACTTCCTGTATAAGTAGTATTCACAAGTAAATCGCCTGATACGGTTACAACGGGTGCATTTGGCCCAACCCCATCAAGATCTTTTGAGGTTAATGTTACCGTTTGATTTCCAGCCACAAGTGTTGTAGTCACTGTAGTTATTAATTCTTCCTCATTTACTGCAATAGGATCATCTTTTTCACAAGATGTAAAAGAAAAAAGAGCTATTAATGCTACTGCTGCGAATTTTGAATTTTTCATGATTTGTTATTTTTTTTAATTTTTTAATAATTGAATTTTAATTGAATTTGGAAGTTTCTACCCATCTCGTCAGCAAAAAAACGCTGTCTGTTTAAGTAGTCCCTGTACGTGGTGTTTGTTATATTTTGAACAGAAAACGCTAAGGTTGTCTGGGTTTTACCAATACTTTTGAACTTAATTTCGGAGTAAAAATGAAACAATTGAAAACCATCTGGCGGTGTACTGATATCTACCTGAACCGGAAACAACTCATTGTTTACAATAATATTTGTTTCAAAATTATTATTAGGAAATCTGTTCTGCCTTAGGAGTGCTTCATACTTTAGCTCCAGTTTTAGGTTCATCCAACTTGGTTTTGAAAACTGCACTTTTTGAGTCATGGCAAATGGCGGAATGTCTATCAAGGCTTCTCTATTTGAGATGTCTTTGCCGTTTACATAAGACATTGTAAAATCATGTTGCCAGTTGTTGTTTATTTTCCAATGGGTTTGCACATCAAGACCTGCTAATTGCGCATTAGTTTGCTGGTAATCCCACACTGGAAACGCACCACGAATGGTATTCTCAAAACCCACTGGACGCAAGAACATAAAATTACGAATGTAATTGATATACGGGTTTACCTCAACAGAAAAAGCAGTCCATTTTTTTTGGAGCGTTGTAGAAAACTTAGTAGATTGTTCTTTTCTTAATGCTAAGTCTCCTATCTCTATAACTCCAGTAGAATGATGCAAACCATCACTAAAAAACTCCGATGGGTTTGGATTTCTTGTAGCCAAACTAACATTGGCATACCAATTTAAATCTTTATCAAATTCTTTGTGAAATCCCACACTACTTGATAGGTTGTGAAAAGCAAAGCTGGGCTTTACGAGCCATTTATCTCCATCTTCGCCAGTTATAAAACGTGAAAACTGCGATTGATAACCACGTTCATTCCATCTTGATTTTAAATAAAACTTGGCAGCATCTACTTGAGAATAATCATACCGAAGTCCTGCATCAAAGACTAAACTTTCAGAAACGTCATAGGTTGCAATGCCGTATGTTCCCCAATCTATTTTGTTGTATGTTGGGATCAAAGGGTTAACATTTGTAGTGACTATATTCGCAAAATTATTTTGAAATGCAGCTACCGTTCCCGTCTTTAATGTCCAGTCATGCAGTACTTTTTTATAATCAACATTAATGGCATGAGTTGCTAACTCAAGATCAAGTGCTGGTTTGTTTTTATTTTCGCCTCTGCGTAAATCAAATTCGAACCTTTTGTTAAACTGAAAAGAATACTGTACCCCCAATGAAGCCGTTTCATTGAAAAAATAGTTATAATTCAGCTTTGCCAAGTGATGTTGTACTTCTTGCTTAGGATTTTTAATAGAATAGGTAAAATCATTGACCAAAGCAGGAACTTTATTCGTTATTGCGTTGTACAAATCATTAACATTACCAATGTGTGAAGCGCTCAAAATCCCAATAGTAGTATTGTAATAGCTATAAAAACCAGCAAAGTCATACTTTTTACCTGTGAATTTTAAATCTCCAGAGAAATTTGCTTCCCTATTTCCTGTATTAGATAATACATAATCTGGAGCTTCTCTATCACCAGCATATTTAAATGTTCCTAATACGTTCCAACTCCATCCCTTTTCGTTCCCTTTGTGCAAACTAGAACTAATAGAACCACCTCTACCGTTTGAGGCTAGATTCACTATTGATTTCCCATAAAGCGTGTCTTTTTTTACCTGAATAGGCTCAATAATAACTAAGCCACCCACGGCATCACCACCATATTGCAAGCCCGATGCACCCTTGATTACCGTAATTTTTCCCGCAGCATTCACGTCAAAATTAGGAGCGTGTTCTGTTCCCCATTCTTGATCTTGCAAACGTACGTTGTTATTAATTAGAGGAACGCGACTCCCAAACAATCCGTTAATCATTGGTTTTACAACATTACTTCCTGTTTTTAAACTTGAAACACCCGCTACCTCTTTAAGTAAATCTCCTAATGTTTGATTGCTATATTTTTCAATAGTTTCTGTTTTAATTTTTTGTTCCAATAAGGATTTATTGAGCGTATTTATTTTTTGCCTCACAATCACTTCTTGAAGGTCATCGGCTTTTTCTTTTAAAACAAAATCAAATACTTGGTCACCCGATAAAGTAACAAGCGTATCCACAGATTGAAAACCTATGTAAGAAACAAATATTCTTTGGCTACCCAAAGGCAGTTTTTTAATGACATAATTACCCGCAGCATCTGAGGATACTGTCTTTTTACCAATATGTATGTGACTTCCAGAAAGTGGTATTCCAGCTGTAGTAGTTATTTTTCCGCGTACTGTGCTTTGCGCAAAACCAATGGTGCAAAACAAAGAGATACAGAAAAACAGAAAGTTTTTTGTGTGCATTTTTATTGTTCAAAATATATAAACATCCCTTGCATTTCCAAGATATGAAAATGCTATTGTTGTGTGTACTAATTTTAAACTAAAGGGGGAGCTCTAAGCCCGAAAAGGCTTCCTTTAAAATAGGAAATAGATACAAAAGACTCTGCATCTATTGTGTTTTTAAAGTTGTCAAAATGAAAAGTGTCAAGAGATAAAAAATCTTGCGAAATAAAACCGCTTAATTTATAATCACACACACCACACAATTCAAAACTGTGGTGCTGGTGTGTAATTTCTGGACCTTCTCCTTTTTCATGAACACATTCTACATGAGCAAGTTGTTGTGCTATATGCTCATACTTGTGCAACGATTGAAACAGCATGGATACCAATACTGAAATCGTAAAAAGCAAACGCAATATAGAAAGTTTCTTTTTCATGAATCGCAAATATAGCAATCCTTCACTAAAAAATCCATTTGTTTCAAAAAATTTACATTTTTAAAAACAAATGGATTATAAAGTTTTGCACGTTTCAAAAAGTGCTTAGTAAAATACGTAACAGGATTATACCAAATTATTAGCAACTAAATATTCAGCAATTTGAACGGTATTTGTAGCAGCTCCTTTACGCAAGTTATCTGCAACAATCCACATATTTAAAGTGTTTTCTTGACTTTCATCTCGACGAATTCTACCCACAAAAACAGCGTCTTTCCCTTCGGCATAAAGTGGCATTGGATAAGTAAAAGCATCAATGTTATCTTGAAGAACAACTCCATCAGTGTGGTGTAAAATAGATCTCACCTCACTCACATCAAAGTCGTTTGTGAACTCCACATTCACAGCCTCACTATGTCCGCCTACAACAGGAACACGGACCGCAGTAGCTGTTACAGCAATTGTTCTATCATCTAATATTTTTTGTGTTTCGCGAACCAATTTCATCTCTTCTTTGGTATAACCGTTTTCCTCAAAAGAGTCACATTGTGGAATCGCATTGCGGTGAATAGGATACTTATAGGCCATTTCACCTTGAATGCCTGCATACTCGTTCTCTAATTGTTGTACTGCCTTAACTCCTGTTCCGGTGATCGATTGGTAAGTAGAAACAATCACACGTTTGATATTGTATTTACGGTGCAATGGCGCTAATACCAAGACCATTTGAATAGTCGAACAGTTTGGATTGGCGATAATTTTATCATCAGCCGTAAGTTGACCCGCATTAATCTCTGGAACAATAAGTTTTTTGGTAGGATCCATTCTCCAGGCCGAAGAGTTGTCAATAACCGTAGTTCCGGCCGCAGCAAATTTTGGAGCCCACTCCAAAGAAGTTTCTCCTCCAGCTGAAAATAAAGCAATATCTGCTTTCATGTCAACAGCAGTTTGCAAGCCCACAACAGTATATTTTTGGCCTTTAAAATCAATCTCTTTCCCTACAGAACGTTCTGATGCTACTGGAATTAATTCTGTTACTGGAAAGTTTCTTTCAGCTAAAACTTTCAACATGATCTCGCCTACCATTCCTGTGGCTCCTACAACTGCTATTTTCATCGTATGTGTTTTTTCTAGGTTTACATTTGAAAAACAAAAGTAATTAATATTGAAAACATTTCAATACCGTTCACAAAAAATAACAAAATGTTACAAAACAAACTTTTTATTAAACATGCTCCATTTGGCTTATGCCAAAACACAAATGCAGAAGCAAATTTAAACAAAGAAAAACCGCCATTATTACGTGGCGGTTTAGTTAGAATATATAATGTAGCGGAAATTACTTTTTTAATAAATCTCTAATTTGAGTTAACAACTCTTCTTGAGTAGGACCAGCAGGAGCAGCTACAACTTCTTCTTTCTTTTTAGCTTTTTCAGCAGCTCTTAACACTACAAAAATAAAGAAAGCAATAATTACAAAATTAATAATTGCTTGTACTAAATTACCATACGTAATTACGGCAGCACCAGCAGCTTTTGCAGCAGCTAAATCTGGATAAGAATTCCCGTTTAAAGCTACAAATTTTTGTGTAAAATCTATTCCGCCCGTTACTAAACCAACTATTGGCATAATTACGTCATCAACAGCAGATCCAACAATTTTACCAAAAGCACCACCCATTACTACAGCAGTAGCAAGACTTAGTACATCACCTTTCATCAAAGAAGCTTTGAAATCACTAAAAAATCCCATAATAATTTAAATTTAAGTTAATATTTGTTTGTGACTACGAACTTAAATAAATTTTTAATGCAAATAAGCAGAAAATTAACAAAATTATAACTATTCTCTATAAAAGACACGTTTTACCCGTTGAGATACATTCGTTAATATTTCATACGGTATCGTATTGAGTTTTTCTGCAATTTCATTCACTCTGAGCTGCTCTCCAAAAAGCACCACTACATCTCCTTCTTTACAATCAATTCCAGTCACATCAACCATCAACATATCCATGCACACACTACCCACAATGGCCGCTTTAGTATTGCGCACTAGTACATGACCTACACCATTGCCCAATCCTCGTGAAATTCCATCTGCGTAACCAATAGGTATCGTGGCAATTACTGTGTTTTTTGAAGCTACAAATCGCCTGCCATACCCTACGCTTTCTCCTGTTTTAATAGTACGTAATTGTGAAATTATGGATTTAAGTGTCCCTACATTTTCAAGTTTAAGTTGTTCTTCACTATCATTTGAAACTCCATACAAACCAATTCCTAACCGAACCATATCATATTGAGCATCTTGAAAATTACTAATTCCAGAAGTGTTCAAGATGTGTCGCAATGGAACATTCGGCAATTTAGCCATCAGTTTTGAAGATAGTTGCTCAAAAAGTGTTATTTGTGATCGAGCAAAATCATGTTGAGAAGGATCATCACTGGTTGCTAAATGTGATAAAATACTTTTGACCTGCACTGTTTTGTTTCCTTGCAAAGCCAAAATCAATTCGTCTATTGTAGCCGCTTCAAAACCCAATCGATGCATTCCAGTATCCATCTTAATGTGAATGGGGAAATTCTCCAATCCTTTTTGGTTGGCAATTTTTAAAAAGGCATAAAGTCCTTTTAGACTGTAAATTTCTGGTTCTAATTTATGTTTGATAATTGCTGAAAAACTGGTGCTTTCTGGATTAAGAACCATAATAGGAACTTTAATACCGCCTTTTTTCAATGCTATTCCCTCATCTGCAAAGGCCACACCTAGGTAGTTTACTTTATTAAATTCTAACAATTTTGCAATTTCAAGACCGCCATTACCATATCCAAAAGCCTTGACCATTACCATAATTTTTACATTTGGCTTAAGCTTAGCTTTGAAAAAATTTAGGTTGTGCGTGATGGCATTCAAATTGATTTCTAAAACAGTTTCATGTGTTTTCTCCTCGAGTAAATACACTATTTCTTCAAATTGAAATGCTCTAGCTCCTTTTATTAAAATGGTTTCATTATAAAAATCTAGTTGTGCTATATCGGCAATAAACTCGGCTGTAGTTTTGTAAAAAAGAGCATTGATAAACTTATCTTGAAATCTACTAATAGTTTCACCAATAGCGATTACCCGATCAATATTATTGACTTTGATGAGATGCGAAACTTTATCATACAACTCCTCAAGAGACAAACCGCTTTGAAAAATATCCGATAAAATCAAAGTCTTTTTCTTAGACTGTTTTTGATTTTCAAGAAAGTCCAATGCAATTTTCAATGACTGGAAATCACTACTATAACTATCATCAATAATATTGCAGTTGTTGATGCCATTTTTTAATTTCAATCGCATTTCAACAGGATATAATTGCGCTGTACGCTCCTGAATAGTATTGACCTCAACATGTAAAAACAACAAAACTAAAATACAAGAAATGGCATTTTCAATTGAAGCTTCATCAAAAAAAGGAATTTTGACATCAAAAACCACTTCTCCGTAATGAATGTGTAAAATAGTATTGGAATCCTTCACTTCTTTAGTAACAAGTACGGTTGCTAAGGGGTCTGAAAAACTCCAAGAGAATCTTTGTAAGTCTGGCTGTAAGTGCTCTTCAACAGTTTCTTTTTTATTATAAATTAGTACATCAGCATTTTGAAACAATAATAGTTTCTCTTTAATTTTTTCAGTTGTATTGGTAAATCCTTCGTCATGTGCAGTACCTATATTGGTGAGCACTCCTATGGTAGGCTTGATGATTTTTTCTAAATTTTTCATTTCGCCACGAGTTGAAATACCTGCCTCAAAAATACCTAAATTGTGCTTTTCATTGATTGCCATTACAGACAAAGGCACGCCAACTTGTGAGTTATAACTTTTTGGACTTCGAATAATATTATAATCTGGGGCCAATAAAAAATTGAGCCATTCTTTAACAATAGTCTTTCCGTTGCTACCGGTTAACCCAATAACTGGAATTTGAAAAAGCGCTCTGTAATATGCAGCAAATTCTTGTAAGGCCGTCATCGTATTAGAAACAACATAAAAATTAGCTTTTCCTTCGCAGTCTTTTGGGATAAAAGTGACAACAAAGTTTTGAACTCCCGATACAATAAGATCATCTATGTAGTCATGCGCGTCATGCTGCACGCCAACCAAAGCAAAAAAAAGCGTTTGAACTCCGTTTTGTAACGATCGACTATCAATAGAAACCGCATCTAAGTCATCATTATCAAAATCGCCATGACGCACGGATTGAATTGTTTGCAAACTTGCTAGAATTTTTTGACTCATAGTTCTCCTTATTATCTTGCTTAAAATTGCAATTAAGCATTAATTTTTATCAAAAATACACAAAAATAATACGCTCTTTCTAGGATAAAGCTTCTAGAATTCAAAAAACAAGTAGCAAAAGAAAAAGGGTATTTTTTACACTTATAAGATTCATTATATTTGTTTTCAAAAAAAAACTGTCTTGAAAAAAATTCTTCCTGTTTTCTCTTATATCTTTCACCCTGTTTTTATACCAACTATAGCAGCTTTACTATATATGTGGTATAGTGGAAACACGTTTCAGTTTCAAGAAAAATTATTTGTGCTCTTTCAAGTGGCTTTATTAACCTTGTGTATTCCTATTTTGGGATTTTTCATCCTAAAGGTTTCTGGACAAATTGATTCTGTAATGGTTTATAAAATTGCACAACGAAAGATTCCGTTATTATTGCATTGTTTTTTAATTATTTTGCTAGTCAAAAACACAATCGTGATTAATCGTTATCCTGAATTGCATTTCTTTTTAATTGGCGGGCTTTTTAGTAGTTTAATGGCATTACTCTTGCTTTTTATGAACATTAAAGCAAGCTTACACCTACTAAGCATAAGCTCTTTGACTGTTTTTATTATAGGTTTAAGTATGCATTTGCAATTGCAAAATACAATTACCGTTGCATTACTCATTTTATTGAACGGACTTATAGCATCGTCCCGATTGGTAATGAACGCGCACACTTATAAAGAACTCGTTATTGGTTTTGCATTAGGCGCTGTACCGCAATTATTTTTATTGTTTTTGTGGTTATAAAATATAAAATATAACTCCCAAATTAAACGCTCTCATGTTTACAGAAGCACCATTTAATGTTGCTTTTTGAAACAAAGGATTTAAACCATAATACATATATAAATTTACAGTGTTGTAGCCTGCAGCAAGATACGTCCCGTACTGAAGTGCATTAAAATCAGCATTGTTTTGAACTACAATACGCTCTTGACTTCCGTTAAAAAGGGAACGATCATACAACAAATAACTAAATTTTAAACCCGTATAAATGCGCCAAAACTTATGACTTTCATAATTAGATGTGCGCCATCTTAATTCTATAGGCACATCCACTGACAGTTGAGAAAACTTGTTTTTATCTACACTTACATCGGCAGGAATGAGTTGGTAATCCACAACACCATTTTGCTCCTTCACTATAAGATTTTGATTGAAATTGTTATATGTAAATCCTAGTCCTGTGGCTATGGCCCAAGTTCTATTAGCATTAATAGGCATGTCTCTTACAAACCCCAACGATACACCCGAAGAAAATTTATTTTGAGACACTCCTGTAGGTGTGTTTACCAATGAGTTGTATGATAAAGCAAAATAAAACTGATCTTCTCTGTATAACGAATCTACCTTAACAATTGCCTTTTCCTCAAGAACTTGATTCTCTTGACCAAAAGCAGACATACTAATAAAAATACATCCCACAAGAAAGCTGTTTCTATATTTTTTTAGAACTTTCATCATTCTATCCTACTTAATTTAATGGATTATACATTTTACATTGCACTAGAACATTATTAACAAAGATAGTATTTCCTAGGTATGAAGGACACAATTGTTGCTGTTTAAAATAATTTGCAACATATTCTCGTTGCAACTCTATTGTATATAAAAAAACACCTAAGTTTACATTTGATACTGTTAATTTAAATATTGTAAATCTAAAATGTTGCTTGATAAATGACTGAACGCGGATTTAGTGAGTCGCGTTGCAAACGTTATGGCTTTTTTATAGGTATGTAGCCAATAGTTGAAAACGAGAACAGGTGGGAAGTATTTGTAAGCCAGATCGAATTTTTTTTGAAAAAAAAATGATAATCAGAAAATAGCCTTCAATAAAAAAAGCCATAAACAATTTTATTTAAAAAATTATTTATGGCTTAAAAGGAAAGAGAAAAATAGAACTTCTTAACTCTTAGTAATCGTTTTTTCTAAATTTACGGTTGCACCTTCCTCAAAAACGGTAGTCGCAAAAAACCATTCTGCTTTTACATCTGATGCAGAGAAGGTAGCTTTCAAATACCCTCTTTTTGACAAATTAGAATATTCTAAATCATCAATTAATAAATTTAAAGCTTGTTCAAATTGTGCTAATTGAGTTCCACCTAATCCCAAATAAGTTTCTAAACCTGGGGAAGTAACAGATGAAGTTGCTAGTTCTAAACCTACCACTTTATTTGATGATGATTTTAATTCCCCTTGCCATGCATTGTGCGTATCTCCTGCTAATGTAACCATCTTTTTTCCGTTCAAAAGAGCAAATAACTTTTCTCTTTCTACTGGATAACCATCCCAAGCATCTAAATTATAAGGTAAAACAGTAGACAATCGCAATTTATCAGCTGCACTTACGGTAGGATCATTCGCTAATATTCTTGATTTTATGGTCACTAAACCTCCTACTGATGCTTGAAACGCTTGCAAAGTAGCTGGTTGTGCGCTTCCCAGCGCATCAATTTCGCCATTAATTTGAGCCATTAGCATTAAAAGTTCTGACGGAAGCATCATTTTAGTCATTAAAACCTGTTGACCAAGTACCTGCCATTTTGAAGTACTCGATGCAATTTTAGACCCCAACCAGCCTAGTTGTTCTGCACCTAAAAGCTGCCTACTTGGATTTAACAAATCAGTTTGAAAAGCAGTTGCATTAAAAGAACCGTTAGAAGAAAAGTAAGTAGCATATTCTAATTGCTTATCTCGTGCAATAACGCGAGTGTCTAGCATATACAAAGAGAGTAAATTTCCAAAATGGAAATCTCTATATATTCGGCTATCATTTCCTGTTTTAAGCGGAATATACTCGCTGTACGCTTTTAGAGCTGCTAATTTCCTTGCTGAGAAGTCCCCTTCATTTGGTTGATGATTTTGTGCTCCATCTTTATAGGTGTCATTGGTGATTTCATGATCATCCCAAACCGCAATAAAAGGTTTCTTTTGATGTGCTAATTTTAACTTTTCATCTTTTCTATATTGCTTATAACGTGCTCTATAGTCATCTAAAGTAATAATTTCTTTAGCAGGAACATGCGTTCTACCTAAACTACTTGTATATTGATTTGTACCATATTCACCAGCACCATATTCATAAATATAATCCCCTAAATGTACAATTACATCAACATCTGATTTTGCCATAGCTTCGTAAACATTAAAAAGTCCAGCCGCAAAATTAGCACAGGAACAAACTGCCATTCTTACCTGCGAAATAGTATCAGATGAGGAAGGCAAAGTAATCGTTTCCCCTATTACCGAAACTTCTTTGGTCATCACGTTATAAAATCTATAATAAAAAGATTTGTTCGAAGGCAATCCTTGCACATCAACAGCTATTGTAAAATCTCGAGTTTCATCTGTCACTACCTTTCCTTGTCTTAAAACTTGACTAAATTTAGCATCAGTACTGATTTCCCAAGATAAATTAACGCTTCCACTTTTACTGGCAGTGTATCGAGTCCAAAGAATAATACTCGTAGCAGTTGGATCAAAACTGGCAACCCCTTCATTAAAATTAGATAGTTTTAAATCAGTCGGTGCTTGATTGATTGGTTCATCATCTTTAGAACAACTAATAAAATTGGGAGCTAATAAAACTCCTCCTGAAAACAACAAAGAGTTTTTAAGAAAATCACGACGGCTAAAATTGGATTTCATGGTGT
Source organism: Flavobacterium sp. FPG59 (assembly GCF_002150205.1). NCBI lineage: Bacteria > Pseudomonadati > Bacteroidota > Flavobacteriia > Flavobacteriales > Flavobacteriaceae > Flavobacterium > Flavobacterium sp. FPG59. Next base: position 17,171 of record NZ_MTCA01000050.1, read on the forward strand.
AGTTTTGTAAAATTTTAACAAATATACCGATGCTATGCAAGCATAGTATTTGCTAATCTTTAACAATATATTACCAATAGTTGACGCTAATGTTACCAACATTAACAAAATATAAATTAATTAAAACATCTTTTAAGAAAAGTACAAAGTCTTTTGACTTTATAAACCGAGATCTCACTGCGCGCAATCGGGATCAAAAACAACAAAAAAAGATCTCATTAAAACCTACTCCCGTTTTGTGTTTGTACCACAAATTCTTTTTTGTTGATAAGATATTATGACATTCAACTCTTAATTTCTTACATTTAGCCTTCAAACGCTTTAGTAAAGCATCATTACATATCAGTACCTAAAAAAAATGATAACAGCATTTAAAATACCACGATTTTAAAACTGTTATTAATTGGACGATGTTTTAAATAAAGAAATTTAACCCGCCCAAAAATGGCTCAAAGACCGCAAGGAAAGAGAATTGTCCTTTGAGGAAATCTACATTATAAGAGGATTATTATGGCGTTACATGAGACCGATAGGATTATGAAAGAAATTGATAAGATTGAGATATAATTGTTAAAAATGGAAAAAGAAAGACTTTTTGAGTTAATAAGGAGAGAGGAAGTGTTGCTATTTGCCGGCGCAGGCTTTTCCATGTATGCTGGATATCCTTCAGGTAAGGAATTAGCTAAAAAAATGCATAACAAGCTCACTCCTAATCAACAGGATGAAATTGAACTAACATCTAATTTACTGCAAGTAACTGAAGATATCTATAATCTTAAAAACGGTAGTAAAAACTTCCTAATAGAGATTTTAAAGAAAGAGTTTCATAAAGAGCCCAGTAATACTGAAACACATGACATACTTGCTAAAATACCACAAATAAAAACTGTGATAACTACCAATTATGACGACCTTTTTGAAAGAACAAACAAAAATTTAGAGGTAATTCGACGAAGTTCAGATTATTCTATTATCGATTCAAAAAAGCAATTATTATTTAAAATACATGGTGATCTATCGGACACAAAAAACATTATTCTTACGAACTCTGATTATAATAATTTTTTCATTGAAAATAAAGTAGAGACCGTTTTTTGGACCGCTGTAAAAGATCGATTAGCATCAAACCATATTTTATTTGTCGGTTACTCTTTAGAAGATTCCAATATTATGGTGATGTTCAATAAAATTTTACGTGAATTGGGTGATCATGGCAAAGAACTTTTCTTCGTATCACCATCTATTTATTTACCTAAGAGGAAATTTTTAGAAATGTCTAAAATTAATTATATCGAAAGTACAGGTGAAGACTTGATTAAAGAGATATACGAAGATTTAAAATTAAATTACATTCCAGGCCTATCTAAAGGTGATGGAACCGCAGACACAGCCATTAATTTTGGACAATTAAACAAGATTGACTTACAAATTAGTAAACGCAATGATACGTTATATATTGGCAAATTTTCTTCATTAAAAGGTATAGGGAAAACTGAAATGAAATTTAATCTTGAATTACCTGATGATAAAAGAGAGAGGATATTAAAGGCTTTAAATGGGAACAGTTTTGATGATTTCATTTTAGATTCAGAAATAATTAGAGAATTTAGTCATTTTTTTAATGGTATTAGACTTGCAAATGAAGAAAATATTACAAAGTTCCACTTAAGAAAGCGTCCAAACATAGAAGGAATATTCGATTTTATTTTTGAAGACGGTTTTGAAC
>NZ_MTCA01000089.1:0-11928 GCF_002150205.1 Flavobacterium sp. FPG59
CGTGTAGTTATATTGTGTTTGTTTCTTTTGGTTTTAGAAATCTACACGTTCCAAGTTTTTAAAACCATAATTAAGAACAAGTCTTTTTTATATAGTATTCAAATTGCAAGTGTTGCTTTATCAGTTTATATTGTTTACTCCTTAATGCAGTTTGATAGGAGTATAGGTCAAACACAAAAAACAATGTTTACTATGGCTTTGTTGCTATTAGTTTACCTTCCTAAGTTTGTTTTTACAATACTACTTTTAGGCGAAGATTTGTATCGTTTGTGTGTAGGGACTTTAAATTATTTTTCTAATTATGATGAAAGCAAAGATTTTTTTAACTCACGCAGAAAATTTATAAGTCAAATAGGATTGGGTCTTGCTGCAGTGCCTTTTCTATCACTTATATATGGTATTACAGTTGGTAAGTACAATTACAAAGTAATCAAGCAACGTATTTTTTTTCCGGATTTACCAGATGCTTTTGATGGATTTACAATTACACAAATATCAGATGTTCATAGTGGTAGTTTTGATAATCCAGATAAAATACAACACGCAATTGATTTGATCAATGAGCAAGGTTCTGATTTGATACTGTTTACAGGAGATATTGTAAACACGCATGCCAAAGAAATGCATCCTTGGATAGAAACGTTTAACAATATCAATAAACACGAGTACGGTAAATACGCTGTATTAGGGAATCATGATTATGGGGAATATGTAACTTGGAAAACCGAACAAGAAAAAGAGGAGAACTTTGAGGATATAAAAAAGCTTTACGGACAAATAGACTTTAACTTATTACTTAATGAGCATACTTTTATAAAGAAAGGCAATGATCAAATAGCTCTTGTAGGGGTAGAAAACTGGGGACACAATTTTAAACAAGCTGGAGATTTAGACAAAGCATCTGGATCATTACAAAAACAAGATTTTAAAATACTTATGAGCCATGATCCTTCACACTGGAATAAGGTAGTTCAGCACGATAAAAGACATTTTCAACTTACGCTTTCTGGTCATACTCATGGCATGCAATTTGGTATTGAAATTCCAGGCTATTTCAAATGGAGTTTAGTGCAATATGTGTACGAACAATGGGCTGGTTTGTATGAAAACGTGGGACGCTATATTTATGTAAACAGAGGTTTTGGTTTTCATGCCTATCCTGGTAGAGTAGGAATCATGCCAGAAATAACAGTAATTGAACTAAAAAAAGCCCCTAATGTGGCATAATTCGTTAAAAATGTTACATTTGTATATTATCAATCTCTTGTATTACATTTAGAAAACTAAATATTAAGGTTTATGTCAAAATTTGGAGAACTTTTACATACTCAAGTGCCCGTATTAATTGATTTTTATACGGATTGGAATGAATCTTCGGTAGCCATGCATCCCGTTATTAGAGATGTAGCAGCTGCTCTTGGTGATAAAGCTAAGGTTATAAGGATAGACGTTGATAAAAACCAAGAATTAGCCAATGCACTTCGCATTAAAGGACTTCCAACATTGATGCTTTATAAGCAAGGCCAAATGATTTGGAGACAATCTGGAGAGCTCGATGCAAATACTCTTATTAGTATTGTTCAAGGACAGTATTAATTATCATTACCTATAAGACTTTCGTTTCATAGTTGTTATCTTGTAAATATTGTAAGGTTGCGGGTAACACGTATTTTAGTTTTTCAAAAGCTTTTATACTGTCATGAAAAACAATAATACTCCCTGGCTGCAAGTTCATAATTACATTGTTCAAGCATTCTTCATTGCTTATCTTTTCATCAAAATCAGCGCTTAATACATCCCACATAATTATTTTATATCCCATTTTTAATAAAGCTCTAGACTGAGCTGTTTTTATTTTGCCGTAAGGCGGACGAAAAATTTTAGAGTCAGAATTGTAATTCCTATTCTCGTCTATTATTTCTTGACAAAGCTCCGTGTTGTCAATGTAGTTTTGCGTTGATGTCTTCCATCCGTTTAAATGATTGAAGGTATGATTCCCTACAGCATGGCCTTCACTTATAATTTTTTTAAATATTACGGGATATTTACGAATGTTATCACCTATACAAAAAAAGGTAGCTTTAAAATTGTATTTGTTTAATTCATCCAATACCCATGATGTTACTTCGGGTGTGGGACCATCATCAAAAGTTAGATAAACCACTTTTTTTGTGTTTGGAATGTCCCAAATCCATTTTGAGAACAGTGTCTTAATTAGTTTATTAGTTTTTACCCAGTACAATTTCATCTCAAAGAAAGTTAAAAAAAATAGCGACAAGATTGCCGCTATTTTAAGTACTATTTTATTTATTCTCTATCACGTTCAAAACGTTCAAACATTTTTATATAGGTATTAAATGTAGCTCTGTGCTTGTTGTAGAACTCTAAGTCATTATTCTCTTTCATTACTTTAAGCAAGCTTCTATAGCGCTCAATATCTGTAACAATAGGAATCACAATACTTGACTGCTCACTAGCTTTTAAACCGCCATAATAATTAAGGTTTTCACGGTATTTCTGGGTTAGTTTATCCAATAATTGTTGAGCTTTAGCTTTCTCACCTGTTTTGTAATATCCATCTGCAAATGGCTCCACAAGGGAGTAGTAACCAAAGTATTCTACTGGAAGTTTAGTCATTGCGAGATCTATAACTTTCTTTGCCTTATCGGTTTTGCCTTCCTTAATGAGTTGGTTCATCAATCTAGAAAGGTATGATCTGTAGTTGATACTGTTGCGTCTAGTTTCAGGATCATGATAAATGGTAGTACTTTCTCCGTTACCCCATTCCCATTTCATGACAATATCATACATTTTATCTGAATCCAATTGTCCCATGTCTAGTGGGCTAGCATCTTTAGGTAAAGTAGTTTTAACAGGAACCAGTTTGTATACCATTCCTTCTAGTTGTAAGTACTCTTTCATCCAAATGTAATCTTCGTTATCAAAGGCACCACCACTAAAATAGATAGGGCGTTTCCAGTTGTTATTTGCAACTATATCTAGCATCATCAATCGGTTTTTGTACAAGGCATTTTTGCTAACATCAATGTCAATGTATGGAACTATTGAGTCAAAGTATTGCGCCGAAACAACTTTATTTTTGATAATTGTATTTTTATCAACTGGAATTCTGATTTTGTTTGTTGGATAAAAATGAATCGTTTGTCCGTTTTGCATTTCAACCGTTGATTTTGGATTTTTAATAAAATCAATCAAATCTTTAATGTCCCAACGGGTGTCTATTTTAGGGATAAATGCCACATAGTCTAATTTGTCACCCACGTATTGATCATGCGTAAATGAAATCGGCAATGCGTCTGATTCGTATGTTTTGGTTTTCATTTGATCGATATACCAATCGGTCATGAACAAACTAGTATTTACTATTTTAATGTCAGTTCTTACACCTTCAATTTCTTGGGCATACCACAAAGGGAAAGTGTCGTTATCCCCAATGGTGAACAAAATAGCATTAGGATCACATGAGGTTAAGTATGCTTTTGCCATGGCTACTGCAGTAGATTTGCCTGAACGGTCATGATCATCCCAGTTTTGAGAAGCCATTAATACGGGAGCGGCAAGTAAACAAGCGCTAATCATTATTGGTCCAGCAATTTTTGGGGCTAAGTATTTTTGAGCGCTCTCATATAATGCATATACACCAAAACCAATCCAGATAGCAAATACATAAAACGATCCTACAAGAGCATAATCACGTTCTCTCGGTTCAAATGGTCTTTCGTTGAGGTATATTTTTAATGCAATTCCGGTAAAAAGAAATAAGGCAAGTAGAACGTAAAAGCTCTTTAGATCTTTATTGGCATGATACATTAAACCAATAAGTCCTAGAATAAAAGGTAAAAAGAAATATACGTTTCTACCTTTGTTGTTTGTCACATCTGAAGGTAAGTTTTCTTGACTTCCTAAATGTAATTCATCAATAAATGAAATACCACTCAACCAGTTTCCATCAAGATAATCATATCTTCCTTGAACATCGTTTTGTCTCCCTACAAAATTCCACATTAAATACCTCCAGTACATATAGCCAAATTGGTATTCAACCATAAAGCCTAAATTGTCTGCTGTGGTAGGTTTTTCAATTAATAAATAGTCGCCATAACTTTTTAAGAATTTTACATATCCCTCATTGTCAATTTGTTGTTGTGCATACGCCTGTCTAAACTCGTTTACAATTTTTTCTGTTTCACTCTTTAGTTGCGCTATGGCTTTGTTATAATCTTCTTCGCTTAATTGGCTAGGGTCAATGCCGTATTTTGCAAGATCTTCTTCATAAGGATAATCAGGATTTAGTCTAAACGCTGGAGGATTAGTAAAATTCATATAATTCTCAATATGCTCAGCGCTCCACATTCTTGGCAAGATGGTTTTATGATTGTCATCAGAATTTTGCTCTGCATTTTTGAAATTATTTACAATAACATATTTGCCAGTTTTATAATCTCGCTCATAGTTTGGTGCTTTGTCCAGGTACGGATTATCCTTGTCTAAACCTGCAAAATTTTCAGTGTATTGAGGGCCGTAAAAAAGAGGATTAACTCCGTATTGTTCTCTATTATAGTAGGCGAGAACTTCGCGTGCATCAGATGGTTTATTTTCATTAATAACTGTATTAGCATTGGCACGAATAGGTAACATCATCCAGGTAGAAAAACCAATTAGGATGAAAAGTACACAAAGCAATAGAGTATTGTATGTAATTAGTTGTTTTTTCTTCGTGTATTGCAAACCAAAATAAAACAAAACAGCAATAAGTATAGCAACAAACAATGTTCCAGAGTCAAAAGGTAATCCTAAATTATTTACCATAAAAACTTCGGTTTTACCAAAGAAAGCCATCGTTAGTGGTAGTAACAATTTAAAAATAAATAACAAAATAGAAATCACTACGACATTTGCAATAATAAAACTCTTAAGAGTTACTTTTTCATAATTTTTAAAGAAATATAAAAAACCAATTGCAGGAATGGTTAATAAAGCCATAAAGTGTACACCAAAAGAAAGCCCTACTACTAATGATATAATAAGCAACCATTTATTACCTCTTGGCTTATCCATATCTTGTTCCCAGCGTAAGCCAAGCCAAAACAATAATGCTATTAAAAGGGAAGCCATGGCATACACTTCCGCCTCTACGGCATTGTACCAAAAACTATCTGAGAAAGTGTACGCCAATGCTCCTACAAACGAACTTCCTAAAACAACAACATCATTGTTTTTGTTTAATGAAGGTGTTGATGCAAATCGACCAACAATTTTTCTCAAAATCATTGATGATGACCAAAACATAAATAAAATAGTAAACGCACTTGAAAAAACAGATACCATATTTACCATCAATGCAATCTTAGTATTATCTAATGCAAACATGGCAAAAAAGGCACCAATCATTTGGTACAATGGAGCACCTGGCGGATGGCCAACTTCTAATTTTGCAGCAGTGGCAATGTATTCTCCACAATCCCAAAAACTCATGGTGGGTTCAACTGTCAAACTATAGGTGATTAATGCTATCCCAAAAGTAAGCCAACCGATGATTGTGTTCCATTTATTGAAATTGAATGCTGTTTTATCCATGTATCAAGTCTTATATTATTTAAGTTACAAAGAAAATGTTTTTTTGTTTAACCCACATCGCATTAACATTATTTTCTGTAAAACTATCTTCGAATACTAACCTATTGATAATGAATATTTTTCTTCTTTAACGAGTCCTTTTTTTTAATTTGAATGATTTTTTTTTGATAAAAATGTAAAAAAAATTTGTGCAAACTAAAAAATAGTATAAATTTGCACTCGCTAAGCAACAATAAAGCAAAGCATTTTACTGGTCTATGGTGTAATGGTAACACAACTGTTTTTGGTGCAGTCTTTCTAGGTTCGAGTCCTAGTAGACCAACTTAAAAAAAACCTCTCAATCGAGAGGTTTTTTTGTTTAGAATACGTTTTGAATTTAGATTCTGAAAGTAAGAACCGGTCTAGATTCATGATTTATCAATCCTTGACTAATGCTCCCGCTAAAAAAGTGGGATAATCTTGTTCTTCCGTGTGTGCAAATGCTAATTAAGTCGGCTTCTTTGCTTTTAGCAAAATTAGTAATGCCGTTTTCAACATTCGTATCATTGTATACGTGGGTGGAGTAGTTTTCTAAATCATGTTTTCTAAGGAATTTTTCTAAAATTTGATCGCTTTTTTGAGTGGTTTTAAAACTGTTTGGAGTATTAATCATGACTAAAAGCAGTTTTGCATTTGTATCTTGACTAAATTTCAGCAGTTTCTTAAAAGGTTTTTTGGTTTCTTTCGAAAAATCAGATGCGAAAACTATTTTTTCGATCTGAAATTCGCCGGGATCTTTCTTGATAACTAAAACGGGAGCTTTGGATAGCCGAACTACTTTCTCGGTATTTGAGCCTATTAATAAGTGTTCTGTGTTTGAGCTTCCGTGTGAGCCCATAATAATTAAATCAATTTCGTTAGTTTCATTAAAGGATAAAATTCCAGAAAATGCTTTCTCTAGCTGAACGCTACTTTCTACCACAATGCCGTCTAGGTAAGATTGTGATTTTATATTCTCCAGTCTTTCATTTGCCTTTCGAATAAATAAAATTACTTCAGGAATGCTTTTTCCGCTCGAAACAGCATCGCTCATTTGGCTAGGAAGTTCTAATAAATGTAAGAGATAAATAGATGCGTTGTTTTTTTTAGCAAGTTGAGCTGCGGCTTTTAATGCGTATTCAGCTTGTTCAGAAAAATCAGTGGGAACTAAAATGTGTTTCATAATCAAATAAGTGTTAAATTATGGGAATCAACAAGTTGTTTTTAACTTGATATTAAAGATAAGAATTTTTTTTAAAGCGGTCAATTATTTTAATTTGTAAAAAAACACTATCTTTGCACCGTTATTTATTAAAAACTAGATAATGAGGGGACGAATAGTCCCCTCTTTTTATAAAAATATGACATTTAAAGAAAAGTTACATTCAGTTTTGAGCGACTGCTTAGCAGAGAAGCCCTCGATATTTCTAATTGACCTAGTAGTTACAGATGCTTTTAAAGTTATTGTTGCGCTAGATGGAGATCAAGGTGTGGCCTTGCAAGACTGTATTGATGTGAGTAAATATATTGATAGTAAACTAGATAGAGAAGAGCAAGATTATTCTCTTGAAGTGGCCTCAGTAGGAGTTGGATCTGCCTTGAAACAAGTAAGGCAATACAAGAAAAATATAGGTAGAACCTTGATTGTGAAGACAAATACAGAAATTATTGAAGCAGAATTAGTAGATGCTAATGATGATTTTGTAATTTTGTCATGGCAAGCAAGAGAGCCTAAAAAAATAGGTAAGGGGAAAGAGACAATTCAAAAGGAATTACAACTTCCTTATGGAGATATTAAAGAAGCAATTGTTACAGTAACATTTTAATTAAAGAATTCGCATGGAAAATTTAGCATTAATCGATTCATTTTCAGAGTTTAAAGATGATAAACTCATTGATCGTGTAACGCTTATGGCAATTTTAGAAGATGTATTTAGAAATGCATTGAAGAAAAAGTACGGTTCAGATGATAATTTTGACATCATCATAAATCCTGATAAGGGTGATATGGAGATATGGCAAAGAAGAGTAATCGTTGCGGATGAAGATTTAGATTTTGATCACCTTGAAATAACTTTAACAGAAGCTAGAAAAATTGAACCAGATTTTGAAATTGGTGAAGAAGTATCTGAAGAGGTAAAACTTATTGATTTGGGGCGTAGAGCTATTCTTGCTTTACGTCAAAACTTGATTTCAAAAATACATGAGCACGACAATACGAATCTTTACAAGCAATTCAAGGATTTAATTGGAGATATTTATACTGCCGAAGTACATCATGTGCGCCCTAGAGTTGTTATTTTAGTAGATGATGAGGGGAATGAGATTGTATTACCTAAAGAAAAGCAAATTCCATCTGACTTTTTCCGTAAAGGTGATAACGTTAGAGGTATTATAGAAAGTGTTGAATTGAAAGGAAATAAACCGCAAATAATTATGTCTAGAACTTCTGAGAAGTTTTTAGAAAAATTATTTGAACAAGAAATTCCTGAAGTTTTTGACGGTTTAATTATGGTTAAAAAAGTGGTAAGAATCCCTGGCGAAAAAGCAAAAGTAGCCGTAGATTCTTATGATGATAGAATTGATCCTGTAGGTGCTTGTGTGGGAATGAAAGGTTCAAGAATTCATGGTATTGTTCGTGAACTAGGAAATGAAAATATTGATGTTATCAATTATACTAGTAATATTCAATTGTTAATTACACGTGCTTTAAGTCCAGCAAAAGTTTCTTCAATTAAAATTAATGAGGAAACTAAAAGAGCTGAAGTTTTCTTGAAATTAGAGGAAGTTTCTAAGGCTATTGGTCGTGGAGGACACAATATTAAATTAGCTGGATTATTGACAGGATATGAATTAGACGTGATTCGTGAGGGTGATGTAGCTGGTGCTACTGCTGATGAGGATGACGTTGAGTTAACTGAATTCTCAGATGAAATTGAGGGTTGGGTTATTGAGGAATTTGCTAAAATTGGTTTAGATACTGCAAAAAGTATCTTGAGTCAAGATGTAGATGACTTAGTTAGAAGAACAGATCTAGAAGAGGAAACAATCTTAGATGTAATGAGAATATTAAAAGAGGAATTTGACAGTTAGTCAACAGGTCTTCAACTATAAACATGCCATTTTACAAATAATCTAGTTCGGTAGGTATCGGCTAGAAGTAAAGTGAGGAATAACAAAAAAGGTAAAAATAAAAAGGTTTTATGTCTGAAGAGAGAATTATTAGAATAAACAAAGTTTTAAGGGAATTGAATATTTCTTTGGAAAGAGCTGTGGATTATCTAAAAGATAAGGGAATTGCAATTGATGCAAATCCAAACGCAAAAATTTCTGATGATATATACAATGTTTTGTGCGGTCAATTTGCTGGTGACAAAGGGAATAAAGAAGCTTCAAAAGAAGTAGGAGAAGAGAAAAGAAAAGAAAAGGAAGCATTACGTTTAGAGCGAGAAAAAGAGATCGAGGATAAACGTAAACTTGATGAAGAACGAGCAAAACAACAAGAAGTTATAAAGGCAAGAGCCGTTTTGTCTGGACCAGTTCAAGTAGGTAAGATTGATTTGAACCCAAAAAAGGCTGCAATTGTTCCTCCTGTAAAAGAGGCCCCAAAAGTAGAATCTGCTCCTAAAAGTGTTGAAGTTCCTGCTGCAAAGATTACACCGGCAGAAAATAAAATTGTCCCGAAACCTTTGGATATCAAAACTACTTCAGATGTTAAAGAATCAAAACCTGCAATTGCTCCTAAAGAAGTAGTTAAGGAACTTGTAGCTGAAATACCTGTAGCTCCTAAGGTTGTTGAAATAGTTGAACCAGTAAAATCTGAAGAGGTTACTGCTGACGAAACTATTACCACTCAATACCAAAAATTATCTGGTACTACTCTAACAGGACAAATTATTGATTTATCGCAATTTAATAAGCCTAAAAAGAAAAAAGAAGAGCCAAAGATTACACCTAATAAACCAGGTGCTCCTGGTTCTGCGGCAGCTAATGCCAATAAGAATAAACGTAAAAGGATAGCTCCTAAACCAGGTGCGCCAAGGCCTCCTGCTGTTCCGGGTGCTCCAAATCCAAATAAAATTACGCCGAACACTGGTGGTGGTGGTTTTAATGCGAATAGAAGCGCAAGACCTGGTTTCGTAAAAGGAAACAGACCTGCAATTGTTGCAAAAGTTGAGCCAACAGAAGAAGAAGTTAAAAATCAAATTAGAGAGACTTTAGAAAAACTACAAGGTAAAGGTGGTAAGTCTAAAGCGGCTAAATATAGAAGAGATAAAAGAGATACGCACCGTCAGAAATCTGATGATGAGCAAAGAGCTTTAGATGAAGGAAGTAAAACTATTAAGGTTACTGAGTTTGTTACTGTAGGTGAAATTGCAATCATGATGGATGTGCCAATTACTAAAGTTATTGGAACGTGTATGTCACTTGGAATCATGGTTACCATGAATCAGCGTCTTGATGCAGAAACGTTGACAATTGTTGCTGATGAGTTTGGTTATGAAGTTGAATTTATTACTGTTGATATCGAAGAAGCAATTCAGGTTGTTGAAGATAGAGAAGAAGACCTGGTTTTCAGAGCGCCAATCGTTACGGTAATGGGTCACGTCGATCACGGTAAGACATCATTACTGGATTACATTCGTAAAGAAAACGTAATTGCAGGGGAGTCTGGAGGAATTACACAACACATTGGTGCCTACGGAGTAACTCTTGATAACGGACAAAAAATTGCATTTTTAGATACACCGGGTCACGAAGCGTTTACTGCGATGCGTGCGCGTGGTGCTCAAGTTACCGATATTGCTATTATTGTAATTGCAGCAGATGATGACATCATGCCACAAACAAAAGAAGCAATTAGCCATGCTCAAGCAGCTGGAGTTCCTATTATTTTTGCAATTAATAAAATTGATAAGCCAAATGCTAACCCTGAAAAAGTAAAAGAAAGATTAGCAGGTATGAATTTACTTGTTGAAGATTGGGGTGGAAAAATTCAATCACATGATATTTCTGCAAAAGTGGGAACTGGTGTAAAAGAATTATTAGAAAAAGTGTTGCTTGAAGCTGAAATTTTAGATTTGAAAGCAAATCCTAATAAAGCAGCATCTGGTACTGTAGTAGAGGCTTTTCTTGACAAAGGAAAGGGATATGTTTCTACAATATTAGTACAAAATGGTTCTTTGAAAGTAGGAGATTATATGTTAGCGGGTAAGCATCATGGTAAAATTAAAGCCATGCATGATGAAAGAGGTAATGTTATAAGCGTTGCTGGACCATCTACACCAGTTTCTGTTCTAGGTCTTGACGGAGCAGCTACGGCAGGTGATAAATTCAATATTTTTGAAGACGAAAAAGAAGCTAAGCAAATTGCGTCTAAACGTTCTCAGTTAATGCGTGAGCAATCAGTACGTACTCAACGTCATATTACATTAGATGAAATTGGACGAAGAATAGCATTAGGTCAGTTTAAAGAATTGAACATTATTCTTAAAGGAGATGTTGATGGATCTGTTGAGGCCTTGTCTGATTCGTTCTCTAAATTATCTACCGAAGAAATTCAAATTAATATTATCCATAAAGGTGTTGGAGCAATTACAGAAACTGATGTTATGTTAGCTTCTGCTTCAGATGCGATTATTATTGGATTTAATGTGCGTCCTGCTGGAAATGCAAGACAATTGGCCGATAAAGAAGAAATAGATATCCGTTACTATTCTATTATCTATGCAGCTATCGATGACTTGAAAGATGCAATGGAAGGAATGTTAGCTCCTGAAATGAAAGAAGAAATCCTTGGTACAGCTGAGATTAGAGAGATCTTCAAAATTTCTAAAGTTGGTTCTATTGCAGGAAGTATGGTTATGGATGGTAAAATTGTTAAGAATGCTAAGATGCGTGTTATTCGTGATGGTGTAGTTGTATTCACTGGAGAGTTATTAGCTCTTAAACGTTTTAAAGATGACGTTAGAGATGTAGCCAAAGGATACGATTGTGGTATTCAAATTAAAGGATATAATGACATTGAAGAACGTGATGTTATTGAATCATACCATGAAGTTGCTGTTAAAAAGAAATTGAAATAATTTTATATTATAGTTTTAAAATCCCGATTCGTCGGGATTTTTTTATTTTAATACTTTTTTGTAAAATGATATTTTATGATTGATTAAGTTTGATGTTTTGTTGAAATTCGGCAATAGTTTTTGTTGTTTATCATTATTTTAATTTACAAAGCTATGCCTTTTTATTAATTTTTTTTTCGGTTTAATAGTCAAAAATAGTTGGTAAAAATGCTGTAAAGCATTATAA